>DYHU01000049.1 GCA_020724025.1 Syntrophorhabdus sp.
GAATATTCGATTTCCCCTCCCATCGGAACACCGTAGGCAATTCGTGTAACCTTAATTCCTAAGGGCCTAATTAATTCGGTGAGGTAGAGAGTGGTCGCTCCCCCTTCAACCGTGGGATTGGTAGCAAGGATCACTTCTATGATCTTTTCCCGTTGAAGACGCTCCATTAGTTCTTTTATTTTTAACTCTCCCGGACCAATCCCCTCCAGGGGTGAGATGGCCCCATGTAACACATGGTACCTTCCGCTATAGCTCCCTGTATTTTCGATGGCGATGAGGTCATTGGGGCCTTCAACCACACAAAGAATCTCCGGGGTCCGTCGTGTATCTTGACAGATCCAGCAGGGATCTTCATCTGTCAAATTGAAACAGATGGAACAGAGACGGATCTTCACCTTCACATCTAAAATGGCTCTCGCTAATTCCTGGGCCTCTGAGAGACTCGATCGTAAAATATAGAAGGCCAGTCTAAAAGCTGTCTTTTTTCCGATGCCGGGAAGTTTTGACAGGGCCTCGATGAGGTGATCAATCGGTTTGGCATGAAGCGGCATCTTTCTGTTTCCCTTTCGTTAACCCGCCAGTTGCAAAAAACAATATCGAAACCGAGCGGGGGCACTGGGCGGCTTCGCCGGGAAGTCGCCGCACAATGCGGCGGGTATTTTCCCAAAGCCTTGCAGCGGCACCTTTGGGAGTAGGCTACGTGCGTTTCCAGGCAAAACCGGGACTTCACGTAAAGTGACTTCCTCTGTAACCCTTAATTTTTTAAAAATCCGCAATTGCAAGGGTTTGAAAGTGCCCCTGCTCGGGTCCGATATTGCAACATCTGGGTTAAAATAGCCCTGGGACACTTAATCCTCCGGTGATCTTCTTCATCTCCTCTGCCATCATCTCCTGTGATTTACGGATGGCCTCATTCACCGCCGCGGTAATTAAATCCTGAAGCATCTCTATATCCTCCTTGTTGACTACCTCCAGATCAATACGGATTGAGAGGATTTCCTGCTTCCCATTCATCACAATATTGACCATCCCTCCTCCGGAGCTGGCCTCCACAGTCTTTCCGGCCATCTCCTCCTGGAGTTGAGTTATTTTTGAGTGCATCTCTTGGGCCTGTTTTAAGATATTCCCGAAACCTTTTGACATCGATTCCTCCTCTGTTTCCTCTTATTTCCCCACAATCCTCCCATCAAAGAGGCGGAGCGCTTCCTGGACAAGAGAGTTCTCCTCTGTCTTGTTCTTTACCCCCTCCTCCAGCTTCTCTCGTTCATTTCTCTCTGCATGGGAGATGGTTCCCTTTGGCTTCGCTCCTCGCTCCAAAGATGAAATGATCACCTTGGTGTTCTTTTTAAAGTATTCCTGGCAGACCAACTCTAACTGGCTCCGATTCCCTTTCTCCAATATTCGGTCATAGTGGAAAGAGTCTTTCTCAAAACCGATTTCAACCTTCTCGTCACTGAGACGAATGGGGGACCCCAAAACCAGAAAGGAACCGAGTATGGGATTCTTGGCCCGGGTGAAATCGACCAATCCTCTCCATACCTCTTCTGAAAACTCCCTCGACTCTTCCAGGGCTCTCTCTTCCCGATAAATCTCTATATCTTTTGTCTCTTCTCTGAAAGAGGACGCCACCTGATCAACTTCGAGCGGGGAGCTTTCCTTCTCTATAACCTTCTCCCTGACCTTTTCTTCAAGACTCTTCTTGGGCAACTCCCCTCTTCCTAAAAACGGTTTTGATCCGACACTACTTTTACTGCTCTCCGGTCGTGAAATCTCTGCCGGTTTCGTTGACTCTCTGATAGAAGGAGTTTTTTCCATCCCTTCCAATTTTTTCAGAATCTCATCAATGGGAAGAACGGGGCGAAGGGTAGCCATCCGGATCAGGGTGATCTCCAGCATAGTCCGGGGAAAGGTGGACTGAGCGATCTCCTCTTCTCCCTTCAGGAGGAGGCTGAAGAGATGGTTCAATTGTTCGAACTGAAACCGCTGTGCCTCTTTTTTTAACCCTTCCAACTCCTCCGGAGGTAACTCCATTAGCCCTTCGGGATGCTCGCTCACTTTGATCAGGATCAGGTTGCGGAGAGTGTGAAGGAGATCCTGGCAGAAGCGTTGAATGTCATACCCGTAGTGATATATATGCTCTACGACCTGAACACACCGTTCTCCATCCCTGTCGGCAATGGCCTCGATGGTATCGGAAAGGACCTTCTGGTCGATCAGCCCGAGGACTTCGGTAATATCCTCGTTCCGTATCTCCTTCCCTCCATAAGAGATCACCTGATCGAGAAGGCTCTGGGCATCTCTCATACTGCCTTCCGATTCCCGGGCAATGACCAGGAGGCCCTTCTGGCTGATTTGAATCCCCTCTTTTTCGACAATTCGCTTCAGGCTCTCGATTACCTCTTTTAACGGAATCCTCTTGAAGTCATATCGCTGGCATCGGGAGAGGATGGTGGCTGGAATTTTATGGGGTTCGGTAGTGGCAAAGACAAAGATGATATGGCTGGGAGGCTCTTCGAGAGTCTTCAGGAGGGCATTAAAGGCCTCCCGCGTTAGCATGTGGACTTCGTCGATGATGTAAATCTTATAATGGCTTTTGGCAGGTGTATAACGGACATTCTCCCTCAGCTCACGAATCTCTTCGATCCCCCGATTCGATGCGCCATCGATCTCGATCACATCCATCGAATTTCCATCCGTGATCTCCTTACAATTCGCACATTGATTGCACGGATTGCTCTGAGGGCCCTTTTCACAGTTCAAGGCTTTCGCCAGAATACGGGCGGTGGAGGTTTTACCCACTCCTCTGGCCCCTGTAAACAGGAAGGCATGGGACACCCGATTTTGAGAAATGGCATTCTGCAGGGTCTGCGTGATGGTTTTCTGCCCGATCACTTCTTCAAAGACCTGGGGTCTCCATTGCCTTGCCAAAACCAGATAAGACATCTTTCACCAATTCGGCCCCTCACCTAACTCCTCTCCCCTCAGGGGAGAGGGAAAGGGTGAGGGGAATAACTTGTTGATAGCCAGGCGCCCCTGCGGCACACAAGGTGAATTACTACCGTTGCTTCCTTCCGGACCTGGCGGGGTTTGTAATCTCTCGTTGCGCAGGACCCGGCTATCAACAAGATTTCATATAGTTTGGAATTTCCAGTTCGTGGTTCGGAGTAACTCATTCAAAAGCTCTTTTTGAATCTCCGATCTCCCAACTCCGAATTCATAACTCAATTTGGAACAAATTGCATGGCCTGCCATCCGTAGCTTTAGCAGCCAACTACGCTTTTACCAAAGCTTCGTTGGCTAAATAGCCTGGCTTGCCATCCGAAGCTTCAGCGTAGGATGGCGGAGAGAGAGGGATTCGAACCCTCGATCCCGTTATTAGCAGGATACTCGCTTAGCAGGCGAGCCCCTTCGGCCTCTCGGGCATCTCTCCGCTTTAAACAATAGTCCGAAGTTTTTAGTTCGGAGTTCGGAGTAACTCATGAAAATTCTTTCCAACTTTCCGGACTCCTAACTCTTAACTTATTCAGTAGATGGCCTGCCAATCGAAGCTTCAGCGCAGATTGGCGGAGAGGGTGGGATTCGAACCCACGTCTCCTTGCGGGAGAACCGCTTTTCGAGAGCGGCGCCTTAAGCCAACTCGGCAACCTCTCCAATTACCTCAATAATAAAATGCTCAATACTTCTTCCAACCATCATTTGGCATGAACCTTAAGGGTTCATGCCAGAGGGTGGGATGTGCTCGCTTCGCTCCGCCTCCCTTCGGTCGCCGAACCCACGTCTCCTTGCGGGAGAACCGCTTTTCGAGAGCGGCGCCTTAAGCCAACTCGGCAACCTCTCCAAGAAAATTAAAGTCTAACGGTAAGGGTAACGAGGCCCGTTTCGGTTACCGGTAACGGTTACGTAAAAAGAGAATTAAAGACGGTAAACGTAACCTTTTATGAACGATACGGGCTTCGTAACCGTACCCTTTTAAGTCCTCCTCTCCTTAAAAAAATCCTTCAAAATCTCCGCGCACTCCTTTTCAAGAACCCCTCGCCTGACCTCTATCTTGTGGTTAACACCATTATCTTGCAACAATTTAAATTTCGATTCCACCGCTCCAAATTTTGGCTCCGCTGTTCCGAAAACCAACCTTGAAATTCTGCTGTGAATCATTGCAGAAGCACACATCGAACAGGGTTCAGCCGTCACATACATCACCGTATCATTCAGACGGTAGTTTCTCAAAATCTCGCCTCCTTTTCGGAGGACAAGAATCTCAGCATGGGCAGTAGGATCATTAAGTTCAATACATCGGTTATGGTCCTTGGCAATCACTTCATTCCCTTTTACCAATATAGCTCCTACTGGAACCTCCTCTCCCTGGCTTGCTTTCCTTGCCTCTTCAAGAGCCATCCTCATGTATTTTGTATCAGGCTTTTTATCCTCCATTGATCTTCTATCCTTACCAAAGAATCGGCGCCCTGAACTGCATTGAGTTCAGGGCTTGCCATGCACTTCAGGGGATTCATGGCCTGCCATGCACCCTACGTGGTGCATGGCGCGCCCAGCCCGACTCGAACGGGCGACCTGCGGATTCGTAGTCCGACGCTCTATCCATCTGAGCTATGGGCGCACCGACTATTTCTTCTTGGGAGGCGAGGGGGAAGGAGGGATCTCCACCTGATAAGCCACATTATGTCCTCGTTGTAAATAATAACTCACCTTAATCCGCTCCCCCACGCCAGGTAAGCGGGCAGGAACATAGATGGTCCGTCTGCCCACGGCAAAATTCATCGTTTCTCCTTTGTCACCCTGTACGCTAAGGCTCCCCCGGTAAAGGCTGACCACTTTCCCCGAAAAATTAAAATATTGCTGAGCCCGGGAGTTTTCCGCTGCAATCATCACCAGGAACGCCACAATCAATACCGACAGAATAATCTCTACCTTCAGGAATCTCCTCATAATGTTTCCTCCCTTTTTCTCCCCGCTACAGTTATTCATCCTCTATCCCCATTATCTACATGACAATGTAGATGGCGGAGAGAGAGGGATTCGAACCCTCGGTCCCGATTTTGTCGGAACACACGATTTCCAGTCGTGCCCCTTCGGCCTCTCGGGCATCTCTCCTCATCCATGTCTGTTAATCAATTAAATTCCACCTTGTTATCTATCAACCCTTGCTTATCGGCTTCCGCCGAGAGAGAGGGATGTGCTCACTCCGTTCCGCCTCCCCCGCTCTTCGGCGGGGTCGCCGAACCCTCGGTCCCGATTTTGTCGGAACACACGATTTCCAGTCGTGCCCCTTCGGCCTCTCGGGCATCTCTCCGTTTCAAACAAAATACATGGCGCCCTAAACCATACCAGGTTCAGGGCTGCCATGCACCCTACGTGGTGCATGGCGGAGGGAGTAGGATTCGAACCCACGTCCCGTTTCCGGGAAGCGGTTTTCAAGACCGCCGCCTTAAACCACTCGGCCATCCCTCCTGCTCTTCCTAACAAATATCCACTCTGTTCCCAATATTTAGCCTTTTGTATTATTTTAGCTCTTTGAAAAAGGTTACCTAATCCCCCTTCATCCCCCTTTGTCAAAAGGGGGAAAAATTTCCCCTCCCTTTGGTCTCCGACCCAGAGCGGTCTCTGACCCGGAGGGCAAAGGGAGGTGGGGAGGGATTTTAAAAAGTTTGTTTCAAACCGCAAAATAGATACAGTCTTTTTAATCTTTGCTTCTGTCGAAGCAGGGAGTAGGATGTGCTCACTCCGCTCCGCCTCTCCCGCCCAGGCGGGATCGCCGAACCCACGTCCCGTTTCCGGGAATCCCGTTTCAGACGGGACGCCTTAAACCACTCGGCCATCCCTCCATTATTAAATCAGTTCGGAGTTCTTAGTTCGGGGTTCGGAGTAATTTCTTAAATATTTAAGTCTCCGAACTCCCAACTCCGAACTCATAACTTTTATTTTCTCTTCTCTATTCGTTCCACTCCGTTCATATAAGGTCTTAAAACCTCTGGAATGAGGACGCTTCCGTCAGCCTGCTGATAGTTTTCCAGAATCGCCACCAGGGTTCTTCCGACAGCCAACCCGGAGCCATTGAGGGTATGCACATACTCTGTCTTTGACTTCCCGGCAATACGGTATCGAATCTTTGCCCTTCTCGCCTGAAAGTCTTCAAAGTTGCTGCAGGATGAGATTTCCTTGAATGTGTCCTGACCGGGAAGCCAGACCTCGATATCATAAGTCTTTGATGCTGAAAACCCAAGATCCCCTGTACAAAGGTTGACCACACGGTAAGGAAGTTTCAGTCTTTTCAAAACCTCCTCTGCATTGGAGAGAAGTTTTTCCAGTTCATCATAGGAATGTTCAGGCTTTGTAAACTTCACCAGCTCAACCTTATTGAACTGATGTTGCCTGATCAATCCACGGGTATCCTTTCCATAAGACCCCGCCTCCTTCCTGAAACAGGGGGTGTAGGCGGTATAATATAGAGGAAGGTTTTTCTCCTCCAGAACCTCATCCTGGTGAATATTCGTCACGGGCACTTCCGCAGTCGGAATGAGAAAGTAGTCGACTCCTTCCACTTTAAACAGTTCTTCCTCAAATTTCGGAAGTTGCCCTGTCCCTGTCATCGTCATCCGATTGACCATGAATGGAGGAAGAACTTCGCGATACCCATGTTCCCGGGTATGGAGGTCTAACATAAAATTGATCAGTGTCCTCTCCAGCTTGGCCCCAAGGTCCCAGTAGAGGGTAAACCGGGCTCCGGTTATCTTCGCGCCTGATTTAAAATCAAGAATCCCTAACTCCTCACCGATATCCCAATGGGGTTTGGGGTCAAAATCGAATCTGGGTATCTCACCCCATTGCCTGACCTCCGAATTATCGGAAGAATCCTTGCCTACCGGCACAGAAGAATGGGGAAGATTCGGGATGATGAGAAGAAATTCCTGCAGGGCTTTTTCTTTCTCCTGGACAAAACCGTCCAGTTCCTTCAACTCCTGAGATACCCTTTTCATCTCTGAGATGAGATCAGAAGCATCCTCCCCTTCCCTTTTCTTCCTGCTGACCTCATCAGAGACTTTCTTCTGGAGGGCTCTCAACCTCTCCCATTCCTGAAGATTCTTTCTTCTCTCACCATCGATGGCCACAAATTGATCCAGGCTGATCGACTGCCCCCTTAAGGCCAGCCTGTCCCTAACCTCGTCTAAGTGTTCCCGGATGTATTTGGCTTCCAGCATAAAAACACCTTAAAGTTTGCAGAGTTGTCCCCTAAAAAATCTTATAAATATTAGCACCAAATCCTCTTTAAATCAAATGATTGGTTTTTTTGTAACACTTTGGCTCTTTGAAAAAGGTTATCTAATCCCCCTTCATCCCCCTTTGTCAAAAGGGGGAGATGTTTCTCCTCCCTTTGGAAAAGGGAGGTGGGGAGGGATTTTAAAAAGTTTATTTCAAACCGCTAAGATGATACCTTTTTTTAATTATTGTTTTTTAATGAGATCGGGTTTGGATGCGATGGGTTGCTTTAAGGAGAGATGTCCGGCAATGGTTTCTATGGGTTTTCCTTCGATGAGTATCTGAACCTGTTTGATCTGGGGAAAGTTTTGGATGAGGGAATTGACAATGGAATAGGTGGTCAGAATTTCGGCAGAACTTCCTCCAGGATGATCTTTTGATAGCGCCTTATTAAAATTGATGATAGCTACCCCCCTCTCATCAAGTTTAAGGTTGAGGCATTTTGTTCGCGGAGGCAGGGTGGGAATGAGTTTTCCCCTCGGCCCTTTGATCAGTTCATCGATAATCTCTTTGGCCTCCTCTTTAAGGACCCCTTTCTTTATGATCTTCCTCTTCTCTCCGATCAAATACTCTCCATCCTGATCCGAGAAGTAGAGGACAATCTCCTTCCTCTCTTCGACTAAATTTAATTTTTCTAAAAATGGTCGAAATGTATGGACTATCTCCTTTCGAAAAAGGATAGATATGGAGGCGATAATCCCAATGAGGAACAGTAAAATAACGAACTTTCCTATCCAACCTTTTTTCTTACGTTTCTTCACCATTGAAGCCCCATTTATTTAGCCTTCTCCTCTGCCATCTTACCAACGATGGGCAATGCGTATCGTTCCCCTCGAAGGGCCTTCACCATAAGAATAAGCCACAGGATGATGCTCAAAATCCAGATCGGATAGACCAGAAGGCCGATGATGGGAATCATGCCAATGACGAAGGAGATAACAAAGAGTCCAAGAAAGGTGATGGTCGACTGCATGGCATGAAACCTCACGAAGCTACTCTTCTTCTCCACCACCAAAAAAACGATCCCTGTGATGAACCCAAAAATATAACAGAGAAATCCCGCTACATTCTCCTCCAGTCCCGTGCTTGATCTTTCTTTCTCCTCCATAATGCCTCCTTATTCACTCCCTTTAAATATTGAATGGTTTTTATCAATAGAAAATCAAAAAGTCAAGCTATGATAAAGATGATCTCGTAAAAAGTCTGAAAAGGCTATTTTCTGTCATTCCTGCGCAAGCAGGAATCCAGTCTTTTTAGGAATTTAGAATTCTCCTGGATTCCCGTTTTCACGGGAATGACGACTTTTTACGAAACCATCATTATAAAGGCTAATCTTCCTTTTGAGATATTGACCGGTGTAGGATTGGGGGATATGAATCACCTCTTCCGGAGTTCCTGTAGCCACCACCCAGCCTCCCTCTTCTCCTCCCTCCGGGCCGAGATCGATGATGTAATCGGCGGATTTGATGACCTCCATATTGTGTTCGATCACAATGACTGTGTTCCCCTTGTCGGTCAGTCGATTCAGAATATCGAGCAATCTCTGGATATCTGCAAAATGGAGACCTGTGGTCGGTTCGTCCAGGATATAGACTGTCCTTCCCGTGTCTCTTTTACTCAATTCCCTTGCCAGTTTAATCCGCTGAGCCTCTCCTCCTGAAAGGGTCGTTGCAGACTGGCCCAGTTTGATGTAGCCCAACCCCACATCACAAAGGGTCTGAAGTTTCTGATAAATTGCGGGAATGGCTTTAAAGAAATCATAAGCTTCCTCCGCCGTCATCTCTAAAACCTCAGAAATGCTCCTCCCTTTATAGCGGATATTGAGTGTTTCACGGTTATACCTTTTACCGTGGCACTCCTCGCAGGTGACATAGACATCGGGAAGAAAGTTCATCTCCACCTTCAGGATTCCATCTCCCCTGCAGGCTTCGCATCGCCCCCCCGAAACATTGAAACTAAACCGCCCGGACTTGAAGCCTCTCATCCTGGCTTCGGGGAGTTGGGCGAAGAGTTCCCTGATGGGTTGAAAAAGGCCAGTATAGGTGGCTGGATTGGAACGGGGTGTCCTTCCTATGGGCATTTGATCGACATGGACGACCTTGTCGATGTGTTCTATGCCTTCAATCTTTTGAACGGAGGTGCACTGCTCACGGCTACGATAAAGTCGTTGGGCCAACAGACCATAGAGGGTATCAATAACCAGTGTTGATTTACCGGAACCTGAAACGCCCGTTATACAGTTAAAAATACCCAGGGGAATCCTCACATCGATATTCTTTAAATTGTTGGCCGTGGCGCCCCTGAGGACCAGATGCTTGTCTCCAATGGGCCGCCTTTTTTGAGGAAGAGGAATAGATCTCTTCCCGGAGAGATACTGCCCGGTCAATGAATCTCCGTCCTCCACCAGTGCTTTCGGAGGTCCGGCGAAGACCACCTTCCCTCCTCTCTCTCCTGGGCCTGGTCCCATATCAATAACATAGTCAGCAGATCGGATTGTCTCCTCATCATGCTCCACGACGATGACGGTATTCCCCAAATCTCTCAACCTTTTTAGCGTTCCCAGGAGTTTCAAATGATCCCTCTGGTGAAGGCCGATGCTGGGCTCATCCAGGACATAGAGTACACCCACCAGACTGGAACCGATCTGGGTTGCCAGTCGAATGCGCTGGGACTCTCCTCCGGAAAGAGTGGCCGCATTCCGGTCCAGGGTGAGGTATTCCAGACCCACTTCCATCATAAACTTCAGTCGATCCTTAATCTCCCTCAAAACACCATGGGCAATCTTTTGAGATCTTGGAGTCAGTTCCAGGTTCATTAAAAAATCCAATGCCTCTTTTATATAGAGACGGGTTACCTCCGCGATCGACTTCCCACCCACCTTGATCGATAAGACCTCCTTTTTCAGCCGGGTGCCTCCGCATTCCGGACAGGAAATCAAGCCCATAAATTTCTCTAATTCTTCGGCCCCTTCCCCATCACCTGCCCGCCTCCTCTCCAATTCCCGGATCACCCCTTCAAAGTTCTGCCGAAAGAGGTGGGCTGCACCCTTTCCTTTTGCTCTGAATGTGATCTTTTCTTCTTCTGAACCGTAGAGAAGAATATCCCGAACCGATTTTGGCAACCGGCTGAAAGGAGTGTCAAGACTGAAATGGTAGTGTTTTGACAAACCTTCCAGAACGGGTCTTAAAAAGGCTTGTCCTCTCTCCTTCCATGGTAGAATGGCTCCCTCATTGATGGAGAGAGACGGGTCAGGGACAATCAGACCGGAATCAAAATATGGTTTCGTCCCCAACCCACTGCAGGTCGGGCAGGCCCCCTGTGGACTGTTGAAAGAGAACATCCTTGGAGTAATTTCAGGAAAACTGAACCCGCAATCCGGACAGGAAAACTTCTGACTGAAGACCAAGGGAGAAACCCCCTCCCTCTCGACCTTCACAATCCCTTCTGAAAGGTGAGAAGCCATCTCTAAGGAATCGTTGATCCTCTTTTCTGCATTCTCTTTCACCACCAGACGGTCCACCATTACATCGATTTCGTGGCGTTTGTTCTTGTCCAGGTGGATCTCTTCGCTCAGGTCCCGGATCTCCCCATCGATCCTCACCCTCACAAACCCATTTCTCCGGAGTTCATCCATCTCCTTCCGGTACTCACCCTTCTTTCCCCTCACCATGGGAGAGAAAACGGTAAGCGATGTCCCTTTCGGGAGCCGAAGGAGCGTTTCGGTCATCTGCTGAAGGGTCTGTGAGGCAATGGGAACGCCACAATGGGGGCAGAACGGTTCCCCGATCCGTGCAAAGAGGAGCCTCAAGTAGTCATAAATCTCTGTCACGGTCCCCACGGTGGAACGAGGGGTTCGTGACATATTCCTCTGATCGATGGCAATAGATGGAGAGAGGCCGTCGATCGATTCGACATCCGCCCTTTCGATCTGTTCCAGAAACTGTCTGGCATAGGCGGAAAGGGATTCGACATATCGGCGCTGGCCTTCGGCATAGAGGGTATCAAAAGCGAGGGTCGACTTGCCCGAACCGCTCAGCCCGGTGATCACCACCAACTGATTCCGGGGGATCTCCACATCGATATTTTTTAGATTATGAACCTTGGCTCCCCGGATGACGATTTTCTCCATCTTTCCCTCTTTCAAAAACGTAACTTAAAAGCGGCAAGGTGTAAACCCCTTAAAAGGGAACCATACGAATGATAGCGAATCTACCCAATAATCTGTCGCTATTAGAGTCATTCGCTATATTTGCTGTCATTCGAAACATGGGTTCACAAAAAAATTCTTGACAAACTAAAAAAGAAAGTTATAATTTTGTGAGTTTAATTTATTAAACTTAATTCTTCTTATAATGTCTCGTAGATTACTAAACATTTTTCTTTTTATACTATTCTCCCGGGATGGATGAAGATCGGAGAGGGAATTCGTCATTTAAGAGATTGGCCCGATTATCCTTAATATCCTTAATGGGAGGAGTTGGTGATAGATCATGGCTAACGTATTGATCATAGGGGCAGGTGGCGTGGGCACGGTGGTCGCTCATAAAGTTGCAAAAGTTCCACAGGTGTTTACCGATATCATGCTGGCCAGCCGTACCCAATCAAAGTGTGATGCCATTGCCAAGGCAGTGGGCGTCAATAAAATGAAGACCGCTCAGGTGGATGCGGATAATGTCTATCAATTAGTTGAATTATTTAAAAGTTTTAAGCCCGAAATAGTGATCAACGTCGCGCTACCCTATCAAGATTTAACCATTATGGACGCCTGCCTTGAAACAGGAGTCAATTATTTAGATACCGCAAGTTATGAACCACCCGATGTTGCTAAGTTCGAATATAAATGGCAATGGGCATACCATGAAAGATTTAAAAAGGCAGGGCTGACAGCCATTTTAGGTTGTGGGTTTGATCCGGGAGTCACAGGGGTTTTCACAGCCTATGCTTCCAGACATCATTTTGATGAAATTCATTCTCTTGATATTGTTGACTGTAATGCGGGCGACCATGGAAAACCATTTGCCACCAATTTTAATCCCGAAATCAATATTCGTGAAGTGACCCAAAGAGGTAAATACTGGGAAAATGGAAAATGGGTTGAAACAGAACCTCACGAAATTCACAAACCGTTAAATTACCCGAATATCGGACCCCGCGAATCTTATCTCATTTATCACGAAGAATTAGAGTCGTTGATTAAACATTTCTCTACTTTAAAAAGGGCTCGATTTTGGATGACTTTTGGCCAGGAGTATTTAACCCATTTACGTGTGATTCAAAATATTGGGATGGCGAGTATTAAGCCTATTCTGTATGAAGGGAAAGAGATTGTGCCTCTTCAATTCCTCAAAGCGGTGTTGCCCGATCCGGGTGAACTTGGCGAACATTATTCAGGCGAAACCTCCATCGGTTGCCGGATCAGAGGGATGAAGAACAATAAGGAAAAAACCTATTATATCTATAATAATTGCAAACACCAGGATGCCTATAAAGAAACCGGTGCCCAAGCCGTGAGTTACACCACGGGAGTGCCCGCAATGATCGCCGCAATGATGTTTTTGACAGGTAAATGGAAAAAGGCCGGCGTATTTAATACTGAAGAATTTGATCCGGATCCATTCATGGAACAATTGAATATCCATGGACTTCCCTGGCACGAATTACATGATGTCGATCTGGAGGTGTAATGTTGGAATAATGGAATAGTGGAATAATGGATAAAAAACAATTTTCCCCTTTATTGCTTTTTCCAATATTCCAGTATTCCATTTTTCCAATATTCCGTGTTTTTTGATATCCATCATTCCAATATTCCAATATATTCTGAGAACGATGCCCATTGACTTCAACAAAATCCCAACACCCTGCTATGTGATCGATGAAGCTCTCCTGCGAAATAACCTCGAATTAATAAAAAAAGTGGAAGAGGTAGCCGTCATTGATATTCTCGTTTCGTTTAAAGCTTTCTCGAATTGGGGGGTATTTCCGATCTTTAGAGAATACGGTTTTGGCGCCTCGGCAAGTTCGATGAATGAAGCGCGATTGGCGTTTGAGGAACTCGGAGTCAAAGCTCATACCTATGCACCTGCTTATGAAGAGAAGGACATAGCAGACATTTTAAAATATAGCAGTCATATTTCCTTTAATTCCATAAACCAATTCCGAAAGTACTTTAAGATTGCCAGTCAAAAGGGTGTTTCGATTGGCCTGCGTGTTAATCCTGAGTTCTCAGATTCTTCCTATGACATCTACAATCCCTGTAAACCCGGTTCTCGATTTGGCATGACCGCCGAACAGCTTGGCGATGACCTCCCCCGGGGAGTTGAAGGCCTTCATTTCCATACATTATTCGAATCGGATTCCTTTGCGTTAGAAAAAGTGTTGGCCGTTTTTTTAAACAAATTTGGCAAGTTTTTGCCTAAGCTTAAATGGGTGAACATGGGCGGGGGGCATCTGATCACCCGAAAGGATTATGATGTAGACCATCTGATTCGAGTCCTCACCGATTTTAAGAACAAATATGGTGTTGAAATTATATTAGAACCCGGAAGCGCTTTTACCTATCAAACCGGTTACCTGGTATCTACGATACTGGATATCGTTGAAAATAGCGGCATAAAAACAGCGATTCTCGATGTTTCCTTTACCTGCCATATGCCCGATTGCTTAGAAATGCCCTATAAACCCGTCATCCTGGCCGCGACCGATGAAACGGTAGGAAAACCAACATACAGAATGGGAGGGATGAGTTGTTTGGCGGGCGACTTTATGGGGAATTGGTCATTTGATAAAGAATTAAAACCCGGCGATAAAATTATATTTGATGATATGATTCATTACACCACGGTAAAAACGACCATGTTCAATGGCGTCAATCATCCCTCCATTGGAATATGGAACGATAAATCAGGATTCAGATTAATTAAAGAATTTAATTACCAGGACTATAAAAATAGGTTATCTTGACCTTACAAGAAATTCACCCCACGATAAAACCTGCAAGATTATAATATTGGAATATCTTGACGCCTCTATCCTTTTTTGATAATGTTCTACCATCCCAAGAAGACCGAGGGTGCATGCCCCAGGGAGCCTGCACCCTGCCATAGCTTTAAGTAGTTATGCCAAGGACAAAATGGAGCATACCCTTATGGTGTGCTAAAATAGAAACAGATCGTAAGAATAAAGGAGGCGTTGTGAAATATGCCAAAACATAGGAAGCAAATTCTTGCTGAGGCATTGGAACTGCCGCCTGTAGAACGTGCCGAGTTGGTCGAAAACCTCCTGACCAGTTTTGAGTTTCAGTCCAGGAAAAGGATCGATGCCTTATGGGCTGAAGAAGCAGAAGACCGAATTGATGCGTTCGAACATGGTGAAATGGCGGCAATCCCGGCAAAAGATGTATTTTCAGAAATCGAAAAGAATAGACGTTAATAAAAATGGAAATCACGGCTCAGAACCAACGAATTATGAGCCATGCCATAACACCTCAATATTTGCAAATAATTTGATATTTTTGAATTACGTCCCTCGAATGACCAATGGGTTGCAGAGCAGGAGTTGTGGATAAGAGTGAGGACGAAAAAGTTTCGAGAAGGCGAGCGAAGATTGCGTATCATCTAAATCGTGAGTTCGGGGTTTCGAAGGCTGAGATCGCCCGGCAATTGGGGGTATGTACTTCAGCAATTGCTAAAGTCATTCAGAATATGGAAGCAGAGGGGAATAAGTGCTAATTTTCAACTACGTCCCGTTTCCCCTCGTTTCCCATTTTCAAGAAGGAGGATCGGCGTATGAAAAAGATAATCATCGGGGTAGTCGGAATTCTGGTGATTCTAATCATCATCTTTCTCCTCCAATCCGCCCCCATCGATCCGGCGGTTTACAGCCCTCCTAAAGCCCCTGAGTTAACGGGTGTGCTGGCACCAAACAACCTTTTGCAGAAGGCTGAACTTTTGGCCCTGGGGAAAATTGATGGTCCGGAAGAGGTGGCATTGGACAGCCAGGGCCGTATCTATGGAGGAACGCAGGACGGAAAAATCATGCGTCTTCTGCCGAATGGAAAGCTGGAGACTTTTGCCGAGACCAAAGGTCGCCCCCTGGGCCTCCAATTTGACAAGAATGAAAACCTCATTGTCTGCGATGCCTACAAGGGCCTCCTTTCCATTGATCCCCAAGGGAAGATTAAAGTTCTGGCCACCTCAGCGGACAGAGTTCCCTTTAAGTTCACCGATGCCCTGGATATTTCCAGCGATGGGACCATTTATTTTACGGATGCAAGCTCCAAGTATGGACAAGATAAGTACCTCTATGACCTTTTGGAAGCAAAACCCTACGGGAGATTCATGAGCTACGACCCGGCCACAGGCCAGATTAAGGTTCTATTGAAGAACCTTTACTTTGCCAACGGTGTGGCCTTATCTCAACAGGAAGACTTCATTTTGATCAATGAGACTTACCGTTACAGGATCGTCCGGTACTGGCTGAAGGGCCCCAAAGCGGGAACGCACGAAATCTTTATCGATAATCTACCAGGATATCCTGATAACATTTCAAGCAACCGAAAGGGAACATTTTGGCTGGCTCTTTTCACGGTTCGAAATGAAACTGCGGACAAACTCCATCCTTCTCCCTTTCTCAAAGCTCAAATGTCCAAATTGCCCAAAGCCTTCTGGCCTAAACCAAAGCCTTATGGCCTGGTTTTGGCTCTGGATGAACAGGGGAAAATCATCCAAAGCTTACATGAACCGACCGGAAAACACCTGAAGGAGATAACTTCCGCCAGGGAATATGGCGGCTCTCTCTATCTGGGCAGTTTACATAACGATCGGATCGGAAAATATAAATTACCTTAGATAAAGTGTTAGGGTGTTCAAAGAAACAAAAAGAAGGGGGCAGCAGATGGAAACAGATGAACCAGGAGGAAAAGTTGCAGTTGTGAAATACGACGGAACCTCGAATGCCTTAAGAAAGGCCATTGAGCTGTGTGGTGGTTTCGAAGAGTTAAAACCGGACCATAAGATTCTTTTGAAACCGAATATCCTATGGGGCGGCACTAAAAAGTTGCCTCCTTTTGGCGTTGTCACAACATCCGTTATTGTCGGCCATCTTCTTGAGCTTCTGCGTGACCAAGGGTGCAGGGATATTACGATTGGGGAGGGCACCATCCCCAATAAGGAACTGAACTCAAGTACTCACAAAGGGTACGAATGGTCTGGCATTGGAAAGGTGGCAAAAAAATATGGTGCATGTTTGGTTGATTTTAACTCGGAGCCTTTCGAGGAAGTGCAATTGGAAAAGATCAAGGTCAAGATTTCCCGACGGGCGTTAGAATCCGATTTCCTGATCAATCTGCCTGTATTAAAAACCCATCGGCAGACGAAGGTCTCCCTTGGCATGAAAAACTTAAAGGGGTGTTTGGCAATTGAGTCCAAAAAGAAGTTCCACAAGCATGATTTACCCCGTCTGATTGCCCTGTTGAATACGAAGATAAAAACATCCCTGACACTTGTTGACGGTATTTACGCAATGGAACAGGGCCCTGATTTTCTGGGGACCTCTTATCGGACAAACCTCCTAATTGCCGGAAGAGACATCTTATCTTGCGATATTGTTGGAGCTGCAGCCGTTGGGATTAAACCGGAAGAAGTAGCCTATCTAAGGGAATTTAGCTCTCTAAAGGGGCGGTCCCTTTCGCTGGATGCAATAGAGGTGAAGGGGGAAACCTTAAAAGAAATCGCAAGACCCTTGAAGTGGCACCTTTCCTTAGATGACATCTTTCATCAAGCCGGAATTCAAGGGATTACTGTTCAACATGAAGAAACAGATCTATCTTGGTGCTCCGGCTGTGCAACAATACTATCGGCCTTCTGTGGCGTCTTTTGTAAAGATAATCCGGGTATGGCTTTGGACGGATTGGAGATCTGCATTGGAGAGAAGGACAGGCCGAAAAAGGAGTCTAAAAAGGTTTTCCTCCTTGGAAATTGTGCTATTGCTGCCAATAAGGATTTTAAAGATGGGATTAAGATCAAAGGTTGTCCGCCTCCGGTTCTTGATACGGTTATGTCAATTGTCTTTAAAAACCTTCCCAAAAAAAGGGTGGCTAAAATCCTGATGTCCAGAATGATAAAGAATATCGGAATCAAGCTGGGAATCTATGACGAGGCTTTCCCTGCCTTTGGAGTCTACAAACCGCCGGAGTTTGATAGGAATCATTTTTAGTAAAGAAAGGGGTCACCCTGACGCGCGCAGGGTGGTCGCGGTAGGGACGCTGGTTGCCCAGCGCCCCCCGCACAGATCCGTACTTGAG
>DYHU01000340.1 GCA_020724025.1 Syntrophorhabdus sp.
ATGCAGTTTCTAAGCGACGATTCCCCATGGGTGAGACGGAAGGTGGCGACCCTTCTGGGATGGAATCAGATCGAAGGGGTCCTGCCCATCCTGACGGAGATGTCGAAGGATGAGGATTCAAGGGTGAGAAAGGCGGCCCTCTTCTCCCTCGTTACCCTCTATCCTGAGGAGGGTGAGGAGCGGCTGATGGAGGCGATGAGCGATTCTGACCCGGATATTCGCAAGTGGGCAAGAGATCATTTGAATAGAATGCTCGAAAGACCGGCAACAAAAATATCCGCTTCCCTTTTGAGGTGAAGTTGAAACAAAAGATGATGGCAACCCAATCTCTTCCTCCGATTCAAAAAGCCCAGATTTTTGGGGACAGGGTCTATTCTCCGCAGGCCTTTGCCAGACTCCTCGGAATCTCAAAGCAGGAACTTCTCGAAAAGGAATCCCAGGGGATCATCCCTCCGGCCAAGAGGAATGAACGTAAAGAACGGTATTACAAACCAGAGGATGTGGTCAAATATCGCAACTATCTGTCCATTCCATCGCCCATCCAATCGGTCCGGAAACAGCTCTTCCTCAACTTTAAGGGCGGGACAGGAAAGAGCAGCCTCTCCGCTTCTTATGGATTTCGTCTTGCCCAGATGGGATTCCGGATCCTGTTCATCGACCTCGACCCCCAGGGACACCTCACCCAGTGCCTGGGCCTCAACAATGAACAGTATCCCAAGACCCTCTACCACGCCCTGGTCGAAAAGGAGGAGATCGAAAAGATCATCGTCAAAACGGATCTCCCCACGCTCGATATCATCCCATCGAACCTGAACCTCTCGCCCGTGGAGCTTTCGCTCTTTTCAATGAACTCGAGGGAGTTCCGGTTGAAACGACTGCTCAGTTCAATCGAAAAGAATTACGACGTGATCGTGATGGACGCCTCTCCGAGCATTGGTCTCTTAAACCTCAATGCGATCCTTGCCTCCAATGACCTCCTCATCCCTGTTCTGGCCGATTTCCTCTCCTACCATGGCCTCAAGATCCTCTTTGAGACCCTCTCCACCATTGAAGAGGATTTCTCTTTTGTCTTTGAGAACATCTTCATCTTTTTAAACCGGTACAATGAGTCCCACCGGATCTGCAGGCGGTCGAAGAAAGCCCTGGAGACCCATTATAAGAAGTACCTCCTCAATACGGTCATCCGGCAGGACACGAAGATTGCCGAAGCGACCAGCCAGGGAACCCCTATCTTTCTCTTTGCCAAATCCTCAAAAGGGGCGGAGGATCTACAGGGCCTGATCGGAGAAATTTTCGAAATGAAAGGAAACGGATATGACGGATGAGTTCACCAACAATGTCGCACAGAAATTTCCAAACACCCTCAACAAGGAATCGATCGAGAAACCCTGGGACGTTGCGGAACCTAAGGTGGTCTCCCCGATCAAAAGAATCGTTGAGGAGCCGAAACGGGAAGAGACCACGGACCGGATCCATACGCTCTATTCCGAACTTCGTACCTCACTGACCGTGCGATCCGCTCTGGAATTCGACCTCAAGAGAGCAAACCGGGTTCTAGAGGAAGTCAATAAGATCAAGTCAGAGGTGGAGAAGATCATCGAGATGCTAAAGGCCATGGAAGATTATATGAGGGAGCGGCTCAAATGACACCTCTCCCCTGAGACTGTGTCGCAATTGACATATCCAGGAAAAATGTCATGCTGAACTTGGTTCAGCATCTAATAAATTCAATGAGTTACCAGACCCTGGCACGAAGTGATGAACGAAAGTGAATCAACAAGTTCAGGGTGACAAAAAAGGGATTATGACACAGTCGCCATAGGGAGTAAGGAGGAAGAGACAGGGGTGCTGAGGAGGGATAAGAGATGAAGGCAAAGACACAGGTCCTGACAGTTGACGGATTCGACCGGAGCGTGGCGGAAAAGATGCCGAAGATGAGGAAATGGGAGGAGCCTCTTCTTCAGGAGCAGGGAGAGGAACTCCAGCCGCTCGAAGAGGATCAGCCTGAAGTGATTCAGGAGATAAAACCCCAGGAGAAACCGATTGAAAAGAGGGCCATTTTTGAACCCACCAGGGTAGCCACGGAGTCAGGGCAGGATTTGGATGTACTCAGGCTGATTGAGGACCTCCACACCCAGCTTCTTGTCTCAAGCCGGACGAAGAAGGCCCTGGAGATGGATTTGACCTCCCACCAGAAGACTATCCATCAATTCGCTCAGGACAATAAGGACTTGCGAAGCGAACTGGAGGCAGAGAGGAAGGAACTTCAGAAGTTCAGAGAGGCCCATTCCGAATCGATCTATCTGCAAGAGGAGAACGAGGAGGCCCTCCAGAAGATACAGGAGTTTCAGCGGGAATTAAAGGGCATGAAGGAAAACCTGACAAAGACAATCAGAGAGAGGGATGAGGCGTTGAGCCGGATTCGGGAACTGGAATCTCAGATGGATCAGAACGAACTGGTCAATATCAAAGGAAAAATGAAGGAACGCGAGGCCTCCCATTTTCATGAGGAGAACCGGGAACTCCAATCCAGACTGGAAGAGGCCCTGGCTAAAAATGTGGAGATGGAGAGGAAGTATGAGGCGTTAAAGCGGTCCTTTAGTGAGGTGAAAGAATCGCTCACTCTATTGAGAGATTCTTATAAAAAGAATTATTACAACCTATCCGAGACTCCTGATTAGCCCTGTTGTTGCCTCAATCCTATCAGACAGGATGAACTCCACCGATAAAGGATTCCTTCAAAAAGAGTTGGGTAACTTGGGGGTTGCGATGAATAGGCCGGATTAAGAATGATAGATGTTTCATTTCGACCCTCTGGGGGAAAGCTCTCTTTATCTTGAAAATCTTCGGGCAGCCTTCTGCCTTCTCCTCCTCGCCTCCTGCTGTTTCCTCTTCTTCTTAACGGAAGGCTTCTCGTAAGCTCTTCTCTTTTTCAATTCTTTGAGAATACCATCCCTGGCGAGTTGGCGTTTCAATGCCTTGATGGCATTTTCGATCTGATTGTTTTGAACTTTAACTTCCAAGGCCTCTACCTTTCGCTTCCGTTGACCGGTTACCTGTTTCTATCTCTTCTACCGCCTCTGAACTCTCCACCCTTTTTCTGCTGAGGCCTCGCCTCGTTTACAACCAGGGCCCGTTCCATAAAGGTCTTACCATTGAGCAGGGAAATCGCTTTTTCGCCCTCTGCCTTTGAGGCCATCTCCACAAAACCAAATCCCCTCGAGCGTCCTGAATATGAGTCGACAACGATTTTAACCGATTCGACTGTGCCTGCTTCTGTGAAGAGGTTTTTCAAATCCTCCTCCGAAGCCCCAAACGGAAGATTCCCTACATAAAGTTTTTGGCTCATCATTCTCCTCCTTCTTCAATTTAAAACCCCCAGGACTTTCTAAAGAACCTCCGGGGGTTCCCAAAAACTTTTTATTAAGTTCAGAAGATTAGCCTAAATGACAGCAGGATTTTTCTTTTATAATCGAAAC
>DYHU01000341.1:0-1665 GCA_020724025.1 Syntrophorhabdus sp.
GTTTACAAGGCTGGCAAGCCCTGCCACACCGTGGGAGCCGGAAATGTGGTATCGATTGTAGATGAGACCGCCGATCTGCCCGCTGCCGCCAACAAGATCATGCGCTCCAAGACCGCCAATAATTCGACATCCTGTTCTTCAGAAAATGCGGTAGCGATCTATGAGCCCATTTATGACAAATTTATGGGTCTATTGAAGAAAGAAGGTGGATACCTCTGTACGACCGAAGAGCGTGAAAAAATAAGAAAAGCGCTGTGGCCTGATGGAAAGACCATCAACCGGGACATCTTTGGCAGATCGGTAGCCATTATTTCCGAGGCTGCAGGCATCCATCCGCCTCCAGGAACGAAGTTCTTGATGGTCATGGGCGAGAAGGTCGGTCCCGAGGACAGGTTTTCCGGTGAGAAATTGAGCCTTGTGTTGACGGTATGGAAATGGAATGACTTCGAAGAGATGCTTGGCCGATTGGATAAAATTCTTGAATTTTCAGGGATAGGGCATTCCGTATCCCTCCACAGCAATCGAGTGGATCGTATGGAGAAACTCGCTATCCGAGCAAAAGTTGGGAGAGTGGAATGCAATATGCCCCACTGTCTGGTCAACACGGGAAGCTGGTACAATGGCCAGATCTGGACGGAAAGCCTCGGTTGCGGAACCTGGGCCGGCAATATGACCAGCGAGAATATTAACTACAGAAATTTCCTCAACTATACCTGGCTCTCCGTTCCTGTGGAAGAATACACCCCCCCGGATGAAGAACTCTTCGGAGACTATTTCAAGAAGTGGGGAAAAGATTAATCTACTTCAGGAGAGGCTTGGAAGAGGTGAACTCTCGGCGTATGCCTTATGATATTCTGAGGACCATTGATGGACCATGCTGATGAACATCTGGAAGGGCTGAGAGAGATATTTCTCCTTGTGGTAAATCAAGTAGAATTTTCGTATCAAGGTTGGGTCAACGAGGGGGATCGATTTTAACTTCTTTCTCTTAACCTCCTCGCTGACCACATGTTCTGAGATGAGGGAGATGCCGATCCCCTCTTCAACAGCCCTTTTGATGGCCTCGTTATTTGAAAGTTCGAGAGATACAGAGATAGAAAGATGATTCTTCCTGATAAATTCATCGACAATTTCACGGGATGCAGACCCTTTTTCATGCATAATGACGGATTGTCCACCGAGTTGATGGGGTTCGATAAGTTTTTTTCTGGAGAGGGGGTGGGAGGGAGGTACAATGAGAACCAGTCTATCCTCGAGCACCTCTTGAATCACTAACTTCTTATGCTCAAAGGGATAGGAGATAAACCCCATATCATTTTCCAACTTAACGGTATTTTCAATAATTTCTTGGTTAGGAAAGATATTCACGGAAACGTGAATTTTGGGATATTTCTTTCTAAAAAGATTGATGATGAAAGGAAGGTAGTAAGCGCCGAAACTCTCACTGGAATGAATTCGGAGGCGGCCGCTTTTGCGTTGCTTAAAATCACGGAGGCTCTCTTCAGCTTGGCTTTCTACTTGAAAGATTTTATCCGCAAACTCATAGAGGACCTCTCCGGCGTCGGTGGGCACCATCTTTTTCCCAAATCGGTTTAGGAGCTTCACTTCATAGGTTGCTTGAAGTTGTTGGATCTGCTTTGTCACGGCTGGCTGGGTGATATAGAG
>DYHU01000341.1:1765-3457 GCA_020724025.1 Syntrophorhabdus sp.
ATGGGAAAAATAAGCATGGTGATGTTCGATCTTTCTGGAACGACCGTCTATGATGATACTGGGGTGAGGGATTGTCTCTTTCAAGCGGCTCAAGAGTTTAAACTTAAGACGACACCCGAGGAGATCCTTTATCACATGGGGACGAATAAGATTCACCTCTATCAATTCCTCATCGCCAGGGAGATGGGGAAGAAGATCGAGATCGAGGATTTTGAGAAGATCAAAGATCCTGAAACTTACGGACAGGCCAAAAAGGTCTTTGATCGATACCAGGAAATCATGCTCGAATATTACCGAAGGCAGTGTAAGGAGGTGCCGGGCGCTTCAGACACATTCCGGTGGTGTCACCAACATGGAATTAAGGTAGCCACGGATACGGGGTTTCACCGCCTTATCACCGATGCCATTATGGAAGGATTGGGCTGGATCCAGAAGGGGCTTGTGGATATTTCAGTGGATGTGGAGCACATTCCAGGCGAGATCGGACGGCCTGCCCCTTTTATGATCTTTTATGCCATGACCCAACTCAATATTCAAAGCGTCCATGAGGTGATCAAGATCGGGGATACCCCTGCGGATATGCTGGAGGGGCGAAATGCCGGATGCCGGGGTGTGGTGGGTGTCCTCAGCGGTCCTCGTCCTGTCACCGACTGGGGGAGATACTGGCATACCCATGTGATTCCCAGTGTAGCAGACCTTCCGGAACTGATCGAGAGGGAATATTTATAATAGTGAAAAGTGAAAGGTGAAAGGAGAAAAAATGGATCCTTTAAGAGTGGCAGAGAATGAAAGAAAGTATGTCATCCACAGCTGGATGGCCCAGAAAGATTTTAAACCCTTTATCGTCACTGGCGGGGAAGGGGCCGTCATTTGGGATGATACTGGGAAAAGATATCTCGATTTTTCATCCCAACTCTTTAATGTGAACGCAGGGCATCAGCATCCAAAGGTCATAGCCGCTATTCATGAACAAATAGAGAAACTCTGCTACATCGGTCCTGGACCCTCCAATGAGACGAGAGCTGAACTATGCCAGATTTTAGCAGAGATTACCCCAGGGGACCTCACCAAAACCTTTCTTTCCTCCGGAGGTGGAACGGCCAATGAGAATGCGATCAAGATCGCAAAGACCTTTACGGGGAGACAGAAGATCATCTCCCGATGGCGGTCTTATCATGGTGCCACTTACGGCGCCATGTCCATTACCGGTGACCCACGAAGGCTTCCAAATGAGCCTGGCATTCCGGGGATTGTGAGGATTTGGGATCCTTTCTGTTATCGATGTTTCTTTGATAAAACATATCCCCAGTGCAATGTTTTTTGTGCCGATCAGATAAGAGAAGTGATCGAGGTCGAAGGGCCGAAGACGATTGCCGCCATTATTGTGGAACCTATCACCGGAAGCAACTGCCGGATCATTCCTCCGGATGGCTACATGCAGAGACTCCGACAGATTTGTGATGAGTATAATATCCTCCTGATCACGGATGAGGTGATGACGGGTTTCGGAAGGACAGGGAAGATGTTCGCCTGTGAGCACTGGGATGTGGTCCCGGACATCATGACCCTGGCCAAGGGAATTAACAATGCCGCTCTTCCCCTTGGGGCCACGGTCGTCAGAAAAGAGATCGCAGACTTTATGGACGATCATATGTTCTATGGCGGGTTAACCCAATTTGGTAACCCCACTTC
>DYHU01000050.1:0-12385 GCA_020724025.1 Syntrophorhabdus sp.
GCCCCCGGCCTGCCTGGCTTTTGTTGATCCCAATCGCGCTTATTTAAGGCCTAGTACCGAATAAAAGTCAACCCTCTGCTTTGAATCAACCCTAAAAGAGGGCAGGCGAAAGGCAGGGAGGCGCACAAGAACAATTAGGGATGGGATCCAATCCAGAATCTTTTAGATGGTTTGAAATGAGAACCTGTTCCCAATGGAATTACATGGAAAATAAGGGGAACGTTGAACGGTAACGGTAAAGATGCCCGTATCGTTAATAAAAGGCTACGTTTGTCGTCTCTTAATTCTTTGCACGTTACCGTAACCAATAACCGAAACGGGCTTCGTCACCTTTACCTTAATCCCATAACCTGGAATATTTTCGTGTTTCGAAGGTGGCCTTTCGGCCATGACCAATTTATTTATTTAGACTTTTTGTGCTCGATCTTTCCGGTGAGCCCACCAATCCAATCCATCACACTATCGATGACCGTAGGGCCTTTGACCGTCAGTTTTGTCTCGGCTGTCAGTGGCGATAACATGCTGGTGACTTTCACCGTATAAACGCCCTTTGGAATGGGGAGCCGGCTGATCACAACCACAGGCTCGAACTTCTCATTGGGGACGATATCCGCCCTTAAAATCTCCATGGCTTTGGTCAATTTGCTTATCGAAGATTTGCCCAACTCCGCCTTGAAAGTTCCATCCGGTTGAATCGGTGCCTCGGCTACGATCGCTTTGGCTTCATTCGGTCCTAATAGAGTAATAAAAATGGAATCCCCCGGTTTAAATCCGGAGCCCTCAAAGACAACAATAGTGTCCATTAATTTAGCGACTCCGAGACGGATCGAGCCGGGGTTCACAATGACCTGCGGACCGGTAACGGAGCGATCAAGTGTTTTAGGATTATTCGAACATCCCAAGACAATGAGAAAAGAGAGCAGTACCATTAAACTCCCAAAACTCCATCTCTTCCGATGATCCATTTTATAACCCCCCTTTACTTCTTATTGTCTCTGATCCATTGAATCATTCTTTCAAGCAGCACCCGGATTTCTCCGATATGGTTTAGGCATATTTCGTGTAATTCATCCGGCGTAATTTCATGGTAAAAATGAACCATACGATTCCGATAGCCCGCCATCTTTCTCATCCATTCGGCCTCGGTTCCGACAATCACTTTCTTTTCAGAAAGGCCTTTGGCAATCTCCTTATATTCCGTAGCAGGGAAAGCAAACCTCTTCGCAAGGATGTGACGGCCAATATCGAAGAGGGCTTCCAGTGATCGTCTCAGGTATGATTCCGCGGCCGCCACATGATGTTTATTTTGTAAAAATTCGGCCTTGTTTTCGATAGGGAGCTCCCTCAGGGCATCCGTCATTTCCAGCACCCAGGAGGCTCGTTGAGTAACAACACGCTCGCTAATATCGCCGGGAACCATGCTATGTGCCCAAGATCATTTCCTGTCTGATGCGTTCATAAGGGATGAGTTCTGCCGCTCTTCTCATGATATAGAGTTGATATTCCGCTTCATACGTTGCATCCTGTTTGTAAAGAACTTCTCCTGAAACAATTTCAAGAGCCAAGAAAATGGGAGCTTCGGGGATAACGACCACATCGACTCGAGGTAGATCGAAAAGGTCCTCAAAGAATATGGCAATTTCCACCTTTTCCTCTACGGTGAGAGGTCTTTCAGGTTTTATTCCAATATCAAGATCAGATGATGTCAAAGGGAAACGCTCTACCCTGCCCTCAATCAGATCGAGGGCGTCTTTCGCTCTGCTGCCAAAGGCGTAGATAATCTGGAGGTGATATTGAGTTGCAATCTGGATAATTTGATCTTTCATCTTCTTTCCACTTTGAGCATCCATGGACATTCTACCACCACCAATATTTTTGTCAAACCCATTACCGGAGATTTCTGGAAAAGCCCAGAAATCTGTGTAATCCTCTTTTAAAATCAATGGAATCAAGAGAGCTTCAAAATTTTTCAGAGCTCTACCGAATCGCTTCAACGAGTTGATTTACCAATGAAGCAGCTTCTGTCTCAGATAGGCAATATTTCATCTCCGTAAATCTCTTTCGGAACTGAACAATCTCTTTCGCCACGGATCGGTCATGAAGGATAACCTGGCTCATATATTCTGCCAGTTGAGCAAAGTCATTTTCCTTCATTCCGAACCGGGTCATCTCCTGAACTCCCATCCTCAAACAACTGGCCGCGGTGAAGGCCTCGTCATCCGGAGCGGCCTGATAGTTGACGATGATGTTGTTCTCCTCCAGTCGTTCAGCAATCACGGGTCCCTTTCCATAACCCACTCTGACAATCACCTGATGAGTCTCTGTATATCCAAGTCGGGAGTCTCCCTCCACGGTTAGTCCTTGCTCTTTCAAGAAGCCTGCAAAGGCTTTGGCATTGGAGATGACCGCTTTCTGATATTCCGATTTAAAGGCGTTCATCTCATAGGCCGCCATGAGCAGTCCTAAAAGTGTTCCGAGATGATGGTTGCTCACACTTCCGGGGAAGACCCTGCGGACAATGGCTTCCCAGAGGTCCTCGTATTCTGTCCCTTCTCCCATATTACTTCCGATGACCCCTCTCTGGGGACCGAAAAAGGTTTTATGAGTGGAACCGGTGACGATATCCGCTCCCTCCTTAAATGGCTCCTGAAAATAGGGCCCGATCAATCCCAATACATGGGCCATGTCATAATGGATGATTGGCCTGGGTTTAATATTGGATGCCATTTGAGCAATCTCCTTGAGAGGCTCCTTGTAAATCACCATGCTCTTCCCCAGGATGATCAATTCAGGTTTATGTATTTCCAGGAGTTCTTCTGCCTTTGAGAGATCGATCTGATAGAGATCCTCTTTCATCACCGGAAAAGGAACAACGGACGGCCTCTCCGTCAAAGGGTCGATGGCTATAAAATCCCTCAGGGCACCCATGGGTTGTGCGCTGAGATGGCCTCCTCTTCCGAGATGATGATTCATGACCTTTCTGATTCTTCGGGGTTCGCTTTTCCTGTCGAGTCGGTTGAGGTAATCCACCAGACCGCTGAAGACAACCGCGTTGGCCATCTGGCCGCTGATCACCCTCGCCTCCACTTCAGAACACCCCAGGAAGCTTCGCATCTCATCTCCGAGAAAGGCCTCTACCTCTTCGATCAACTTCGTCCCCTGATAATAGAAGATATCCTTCTCCCCAAGGGCTTTGACGACACGGTGCTCCGCATACCGATGGGATGGATCCATGATGGTGAGGAGCCTGACCAGGGTGGAAGGGGTCTGCTCCGAAGGAATCAGGTTAATGGCCTCTCTCTGTCTCCAATGAGTATTTTTTATCGCCCGCTCGATCAGCTTTTTAGCCGAATCTTTTAACTCTCTGGCCGGTTCATGCCTTTTTAGGATCTTTTCCTGAAAAAGGATGGGCCGGGCATAGGGTGGGGCTTCTCCGGACAAATGCTTTTCCACAACGACCCCTTCAATGGTCTTCCCCCTCTGCTGAATCTCTATCCTCTGCCCCTCTTCCAAATCGGAATCGATATAGGCTAATGCAATGGCCCTCATCCCTTTTTCTTCAGTGGGTTTTGACAGGATCCCTTCATCAGAAAAAATCCAGTAGGGAACCATGGTCCCGCTCGTCACATACCCCGTCTTCTTTCCATTCACAAAGACTTCATAGCCTTGCCTGGCTATCGCCTGTCCGCCCTGCCTTCCGACGATCGCAATGGGGACAACCCGTCTGGGAATGGTCTGCTTCTCTCTTGGCGGCAGGGGAATTCCATCCGTCCTCGCTTTCAATTCTTCAAATTGTCGCCTCAGGGCCTCCCTTCCGATGAAATCTCCTTTCAAAGGAGAAAAACTGACCGCCAATCCTGCTGAATAAACTGCATAGATGGGGATCTCCTTTCCCTCTTGATCGAGTCCCAATTCATGACCATACAGGGGAAAACCGGCTTCCGTCCTCAGGGTGTCCCTTGCACCTAATCCTACGGGGACAATCCCTTCCTTCCCCCCAACGGCAAGGATCGCTTCCCATATCATCCTCATCTTCTCTCTCTCGGAAAAGAGTTCGAAGCAGATAGGCTCTCCCGTATATCCGGTTCTTGAGATGGTGACAGCGACCCTGACCCCCTCGATCTCGCAAACCCTTAAACGATTCCTCCAGGGATCAGGAAGTTTTGAATGACTTTCGATAACAATCTTTTCTAACACCCTCTTGGTCATGGGCCCCTGAAGGGCAATCATGCCCATCTCGCTACTCTTGTCCTCGATGGTAAGGCCTTTAAATCGTTTCCGGTGGTCCATCAACCAATTCCAGTCATTCTCTTTATTGGCGGCATTGACCACGAGAAGGTATCTCGATTCAGAAGGGAGATTTCCTTCGTCCAGCCTGTAGAGATAAGCATCATCAATGGCTCCGCCCCATTCATTCTGTATCAGGGTATATTGGGCCATGCCGTGCTCAAGGCCTAAAACATTGTTCGTCAATACATACTGTAAAAAGGGAATGGACTCTTCTCCGTAAATTAAGAAACGTCCCATGTGGGAGATATCGAAAAGACCTCCGTATTTCCTTGTGCTTAGATGCTCTTCGAGTATACCCCTTTGATACGTGACAGGCATCTCCCAGCCGGCAAACTCCACCATCTGCGCCCCATTCTCCTTATGCCAAGAATAGAGCGGGGTGTGTTTTAAATCTTTTGACATTGGTTAACTCCTCTTAAGGGTCATTTGATATAGTAGCCGGAAACTCTCCATTTTCCATCTTTGTCTAACATGGGAGTCACCGTTTCGACGGCTGACTTCTTGTTCTCGAAACTGGTTTCATATTGTATGACCACATATTCCCCATCGGGTGCGCCCGGTAGGGTTTGGGTATATTGTTTCGACTTCAGTTTTCTCACCCCCACTTTCCCGAGGGGGAACCTAAAAGCCTTCAATGAATATTGCCACTGTTCTTTTGTGACAGCGTTTTTAAAAAATGCCGCTGCCTCGTTCCAGCTTTCAACATAATTTTCCCCATCCACGAATGACAACCATGTACCAGCTGCCGTGGTGGCGGCTTTCTGAGCCACCTCATTGGCGTATAGCGACCCCATAGAGAAAAGGATACTTAAGATTGTCAATGATAAAACCAAACCTGTTCTTGCTTTCATAGACAGCTCCTCTCCTGTTTATTAGAGATCGTTACACGGAAAGCTCCAAATTCTCACTTGGATAAAACAGCGCTTTCACCGATGGCCGCATGAGCACAACGATTGTAAATACTCCAAGGATCGTCCCAAAGGGCATGAAGAGGCAGTTCAAACTGGCAATGACCAAACAAAAAATATAGTGCTTATATTTAGCAATATACCGGCCAGCCAGGATCACGCAAACAGCAAAGGCTAAGCCCACCAGCATAAATCCTCCGCCGATGATGATAAAAATCCATCCCAAAAAGAACGGTGGAGGGGGTCCCGAACCTGCAAAGCGGTTGGGAATCATAAGGAACAGGACTCCCAAAATGAGGTAAATAATTGGGAAAAAAGAGAACAATGCGGCAATTCCTCCAACAATGTAATGGAAAATCGATAACAGATTAAGGTGTTCCTGATCCTGATTCATCGCTTTTTCCCCCATAGATATCCTTGAATAATAAATTTCCAAACTCTTAATTCTCAATTAATAATTCTCACTTCCCATTTCCCATTTCCTATTTATTTTTACTCCAGTCTTCCTTCCAGTCGGAGTTGGGTGATAATCTCCAGGATTCTGGGCATGACTTCGATGGTCGCCTTCTCGCCCTCCAAAATCGCTTCATGCCTCTTCGAAAAATCGGCGGATCCGATATGGCCCGCCTTGGGCCGGATCACCACATCGGCCTGAGAGAGTTGAATAGCGGCAAGTTTCGAATACATAATGTTGATCGACTGGAGAAGAGTTTCAATCGTATTACCGGGAGGAGTCCGTTCCGTACTTGCCGAAATATCCACGGCGATAACCACATCCGCCCCCAACCGTTTTGCCGCCTCCACCGCCACAGGGCTGACCACGCCCCCATCGACGTAGACCTTATCTCCTATTTTGACAGGTCTGAAAACACCCGGGATGGAGCAACTCGCCCTCACGGCCTGTCCTGTATTTCCTCTGCCGAAAACGGTCTCCTGGCCGCTCTGAATCTCTGTGGCGACGGCATAAAAAGGAATCTTCAGTTTTTCCATTGGCGTATTCTTCAATGTCTTATTGACAAACTCCTCCAGTTTCTCCCCTTTGATAAATCCATTGTCCGGGATGGTGAGGTCCACAATATCCTTCTGTTCGATGGAGAATGATAATTTCTGAAGCTCAAAAGCATTGAGCCCATAGGCATAGATGCTTCCTACCACACTGCCCACGCTCGTCCCGACGATCATATGAACTGGGATTTTATTTGCTTCAAGGATTTTGAGCACTCCGACATGGGCAAAACCCTTCGACGCTCCTGCCCCTAAAACCAGGGCGATCTTGGCCGGCTTTGGCGGCGGCTGGACCGGAGGTTGAACAACCGGTGGAGGTTGAGCCTCCTTCAGGGTGCAGGATGTGATTAGCAATAATATAAAAACAATGCAAAATATTTTAGAAAGGAAAACTTTATTTCTCTTCATTTTTTCATCCCTGATTTCCATTGTTTTCTCCGGCCAAAATTTCCTCAAATCTTTCAAACTCCTCTAAAACCATCATAGAATCAGCTGCCACCATCGTTGACTCTGTAAGTAACTGCTTCTTAAGGAATTCCCTTTAAATGAGTAGAAAGTTCTTGGCCATTAGGTGCTCTTTCAACGGTATCAATTTTAGCAATATACCACTATTGGCTGTTTTATCAATATATTCATTATGATTTTTACATGAAGGTTATTGATTGAATTGCGGTTGTCTCAAACATCTGGGAGGCATGGAAAGAACTTCGAACAAAGGGGCCGGAGGCAACAGACCTGAACCCCATCCCCTGCCCTCCTCTTTTGTATTCTTCAAACTCTTCAGGAGGAACATATCTCTCGACAGGCAACCGATCGGAGCGAGGCTGTAGATACTGACCGATGGTCAAAATATCGCATCCCACATCCCTCAAGTCCTGCATTAGTTCTAAAACCTCCTCACGGGTCTCACCCAGCCCTAACATAAAACCCGATTTGGTGTGGATCTGTGGATGGCATCTTTTTGACTCTTTTAGTAGATTGAGTGATCTTTTGTAGTTCGCCTCTGGGCGGACTACAGGATAGAGCCGGGGGATGGTCTCGACGTTGTGATTTAAAACATCTGGATACTCACTTCCAACAATTTCCAAAGAGGATGGATCGCCTTTAAAATCTGGAATCAATACTTCAATTTTAATTTCTGGATTCATTCTACGAATGACTTGAATCGTTTTTGCAAACAGGGAGGCTCCGCCATCGGGTAAATCATCACGAGTGACAGAAGTAATGACCACATATCGGATGCCCATCTCCGCAACCGCTCTGGCAATTCGCTTCGGTTCGTCTTCTGCAGGAGGGGCGGGAACTCCGTGCTGGACAGCACAGAACCCACAATTCCTCGAACAGACTTCCCCCAGGATTAAAAAGGTTGCCGTGCCTTGTGAAAAACATTCCCCGAGGTTCGGGCACCGTGCCTCATCGCAAACAGTGCGCAGGCCTGTTTCATCAAGAATGGTTTTGACTTTAAGGAGGTCCTGATAAGGAGGAATTCGTTTTTTAAGCCAGGGTGGTTTTTTTAAATTGTTCATATCTTCTACCCCCCTCACCCCATCCCTCTCCGGTGGCCACAGGCGTCACGCCTGTGCTACTTGGGAGAGGGGGAGGGTGAGCGCAGTGGCTTCGGTAGATGAATCGCCAACCCATCCACATCAAGGCATGCCTCTTTTAACGCCTCTGGAACCGTGGGATGGGCCTGAATGAATCGGGCAAATTCTTTCAATTGAGTCCCAATCGTTGCGGAGGCAATTGATATGAGGACACTGGCTTCGGAGCCAATGATATGAACTCCCAGAATCTCATCGTTCTCGCAACTCGCAATCACCTTGATCAAGCCATCGATCTCCCCTGAGATCACGGCCTTCGGATTGGACCGGAACGGGAACCGTCCAATCTTTATCTCTCCTTTTGCCTTCGCCTCTTTTTCAGTGAGTCCGATGGATGCAACCTCAGGATGGGTGAAAATACAGAGGGGAATTAGGGTATCCTTCATCTCCCGGCCCATTCCCATCGCATTCTCTGCGGCCACCACACCCTCTTCCATGGCCATATGAGCCAGCAAGGTTCCTCCAATGGCATCGCCGATCGCATAAATACCGGGGGTAGTTGCCTCCATTCGACGGTTGACTTGAATCCCTTTGGGGGAAGTCTCAACACCTGCCTTTGAAAAACTCATTTCTAAGTTCGGACTCCTTCCCACTGCCATTAGCAACTTTTCAGCCATGAGCTCCTGGATTCCCTGTGGGGTTTTAACAGTAAGCCTCAATTCATCCTCGCCGTATTGGATCTCCTCCACTGAAGATTGGGTGAAAACCCTTGTCCCGTCTCTCTCCAGAAACCGTCTGAGATTCCGGACCAATTCTCCCTCAAGGCCAGGTAGTATATTCTCAAGAACCTCAACCATCGTCACCTTTGAACCAAGTGTATTAAAGAGTGTGGCAAACTCAACCCCGATATATCCTCCGCCGATGATGACTATCTCCCGGGGAACCTTTGCCATCTCCAGCGCCTCATTGCTGGTGATGATCCTATTGCCGTCGGGAGCGATATTGGGGAGGGACTTTGATTTTGAACCGGGAGCAAGGATGATCGCATCGGCTTCGAGGATCTCCTTTTGCTCTTCTCCTTTGAGGAGAATTACCTGGTTGGGGCTGAGAAGATCGGCCTGGGCTTTTTTCACCGTTACCCGATTGGATTCGAGAAGAATCTCCACACCCTTAACCAGCTCCTGAACTACTTTCTTCTTTCGCTCCATCATCGATTCCAGAAGTCCGGAAGTATCGACCGAAAGGGTTTGAAAGACAGGAGAGTTTCTTAGAGAGCGGAAGATTCCGGCATCGTGAAGAAGGGCTTTCGTGGGAATACAGCCGCGATTGAGGCAGGTCCCGCCGATTTTATCTTTCTCGATGAGGATTGGTTTTGCCCCTAATTGGGCAGCCCGAATGGCTGCCACATAACCACCGGGGCCCCCACCGATGATCACAATTTTTTTAGGGCTCACACTCATTATTTTAAACTCCCAAAGCACAGGTGATCCAAGCATTGGTAGCACAGGCGCCTCTGGTGGTAGCACAGGCCTCTGGCCTGTGACCATTATAAAGCCTTTTCATAAAACCAGGGATAGTCTTCAGGCCTTTCAGAAAGCCCATTCTTTACCGGATTGTTCCTAATATATTGCCATTTCTCATTAAATTCCACCTCATCACGCACAATTCGATCGAACCTCTCATCCTGCCAGACCAATCCCTCCATTCCCCTTCGCTGGTTAATTTTATGTGCGCTAAAACTCTTCACGCTGTGTAAGATCTCTCCCAAATCATATACACCGCCTTCCCCTTTAACCAAAGGTTGAGCCAGAGCATGGACATGATCGGGCATCACCACGGCCGCATAAAGAGTCCATTTTTGTCCATTCCAGTAACAAAGGGACTCCAGGGTTATTGTCCGCTCTTCGGGTGATAAGACTTGCCCCTTCAAGCATCGCCATGTCAAAAAATATACTCTGTGAGGCTCTTGCCAATGAGGTAGATTTCTTTTGGTAATCTTAAAAGAGGTCACAGGCTGGAAGCCTGTGCCACCAGATCTATTTGTCAATTTCCTTTAACCCCTTTTCTTCCCAGTCTCTTTTGAAAATTTTCTTGAACTGGAAAGTTATACTTTTAGTCAATTCTTCTCGAGGAATTTCCTCCCCAAGAATCTTCTCCAAGGAGGTCATCTTCACCCCTTCGAGACCGCAGGGGTTGATCAGGCCAAAATATTTTAAGTCTGTTGCGTAGTTTAATGCAATACCGTGAAAGGAGACCCAGCGTTTGACCGCCACGCCGATCGAGGCGATTTTGTCCCCCTCTGCCCAGACCCCTCGATTCGAGGAATCCTTTCTCCCCTCGATCCCAAAATCCCTTAAGACAGTAAGGATCACCTCCTCCAGTTGACCAACATAACGAATGAGACGATATCCATAATCCTTCAGGTTGAGGATGGGATAGACGACCATCTGCCCGGGACCATGATAGGTGACATCACCGCCCCGCTCCGTATGGAAGAGGGGAATCCTCATTGCGTCCAGAATATCCGGGGAGGTAAGGAGGTGGGACCGGTCTCCGCGCCTTCCAAGTGTGATCACATGGGGATGTTCGAGGAGGAGGAGAAGATCGGGGACTTCCCCTTCCACTCGTCTCGACCAGAGATGGTGCTGAAGGTCCAAAGCCTCTTTGTAATAGATTAGACCCAGATCCAAAATATATCCCTTATTATCATTCCTCATGGCAATCCATCAAAAATTCCAAATATCAAAGTTCAAATGTCAAATGAATGCCAAATGACTGAATGACAAAGATTTCTTTTTTGTTCATTTGGATTTTACGCTTGATTTGAACTTTGAGCTTTGACATTTGACATTTTCATCTATCCCCACTCCATCTCAACTTCGGTTTTCTGGCCGCCAAAACCTCATCGAGCCGCCTCACCTTCACCTTCCGGGGGGCCTGACGTAGAAGGTCCGGATTCTCTTCTGCCTCTTTCGCAATGGTGATCATCGTCTCGATAAATCGATCGAGCCCCCCTTTTCCCTCCGTCTCCGTAGGCTCCATCATCAGCGCGCCCTTGACCACCAGGGGAAAGTAGATCGTCGGCGGATGATATCCATAATCCATCAATCTCTTTGCAATGTCGAGGGTTGAGACATGATGCTTTTCCTGGTACCGGTCGGTGAAGACACACTCATGCATGCAGGGCCGGTCGTAGGGGAGATGGTAAGAACCCTTCAATCCCGTCATCAGGTAGTTGGCATTGAGCACTGCCATCTCGCTCGCCCTCTTGAGCCCTTCTGCTCCCATCGAGAGGATATAGGCATAGGCCTTGAGGATAACTCCGAAGTTCCCGTAGAAGGCCTTTATCCTCCCGATGTTCCGGGGCCGATCGTTATGGAGCCGATAAGTTCCTCCTTCCTTCACGATCACTGGAACGGGAAGAAAGGGAGCAAGTTCCCTCTTTACCGCCAGGGGCCCGGCTCCAGGCCCTCCCCCGCCATGAGGCGTTGAGAAGGTCTTGTGGAGGTTGAGGTGAACCATATCCACTCCGAGATCGCCCAGCTTTACAATTCCCATTAAGGCATTGAGGTTAGCTCCATCGCAATAGACAAACCCTCCTTTGCGGTGAACAATCTCAGCGATCTCTGATAGATGTTCCTCAAAGAACCCGAGGGTATTGGGATTGGTCACCATGATGGCCGCCACCTCTTCATCCATCTGCTCGGCTACCTTCTGAGGACTAATCACGCCTCTCTCGTTCGATTTGATCTCAACCATCTGAAAAGAGGCAATGGTTGAGGTGGAACAGTTCGTTCCATGAGCGGTGTCCGGCACCAACACCCTCTTCCTCTTTTCGCCACGGGCCTGAAGAGCGGCTTTGATCATCATCATCCCGGTCAGCTCACCATGAGCTCCTGCGGCCGGCTGAAGGGTCACCTGATCCATTCCCGTAATTTCGGCGAGAAAACCTCCGAGTTCATGCATCAATTTAAGAATGGGCTGAACGAGACTTTCGGGTTGATAGGGATGGATATGGGCGAACCCCTTCATCCCCGCCACTTCCTCATTCATTTTGGGGTTATATTTCATCGTACAGGAACCTAATGGATAGAACCCGCTATCGACGCCATAGTTCCACTGCGAAAGCCGGGTGAAGTGGCGAACCACCTCGATCTCGCTCAACTGAGGAAAACCTTCCAGACTCTCCCTTAAAAGATGGGAAGGGATGATCTGTTTGGCTTCCACCTCCTCCACATCCCACCGTGGCAGAGAATATCCTCTCCTTCCCTCACTTCCTTGCTCGAAGATCAGGGGTTCGTCTTGAATCAAGCCGGTATTCTTCATGCTTTTCATCGAATTTTCTTTCTTATTCAGCTCAATTCTGTTTTTCTTACCTTGATTTAAAAATCCGAAATCCGAATATCGAAATCCGAAACAAATCCAAAATTCAAATTTCGAAACTCCCCCTCACCTTCATCCTCTCCCCACGGGGGAGAGGGAGTTTAGGTCATTTGTATTTTGAACATTCGAATTTGTTTCGAAATTCGGATTTCGTGCTTCGAATTTAAATCTCGTACTACCTCAATGCTTTCTCCAACACCCCAGCCCAGCGATCAATCTCCTCTCTCCTATTCATCTCCGTTACCGTAACGAGGAGGT
>DYHU01000050.1:12485-17520 GCA_020724025.1 Syntrophorhabdus sp.
GCCCAGCGATCAATCTCCTCTCTCCTATTCATCTCCGTTACCGTAACGAGGAGGTGGTGATCAAGCTCCAGATAGAAGCTTACTAAGTCCAACCCTCCCAGGATCCCTTCCGTCCTCAACTTCTCCAATACCTTCTCAGGGTCTCCGTCAATCTCCAAAACGAACTCATTGAAGGTAGGAGATGAAAAAGCAACTCTGCAACCCTCAATCTGAGAGACAACCTTCTTTGCATACTCCGCCTTGCTCAGGTTCATCATGGCTAACTCCCTCAACCCCTTCTTTCCAAGGCAGGAGAGAAAGATCGTTGTCATCAGGGCGCAGAGCCCTTCATTCGTGCAAATATTGGAGGTGGCTTTCTCCCTGCGAATGTGTTGTTCCCGGGTCGCCAGGGTGAGAACAAAACCCCTCTTCCCTTCCAGATCAACGGTCTCACCCACAAGTCGTCCGGGCATATTTCGAATAAACTTCTCCCTTGTCGTGAAGATGCCAAGATAAGGCCCACCAAAGGAAAGAGGAATCCCAAGGCTCTGCCCTTCTCCCGCCACAATATCGGCCCCGAATTCTCCGGGTGGTCTCAGAATCCCATAGGCAATCGCCTCGCTGAAGCCCGCGATCATCACCCCCCCCTTCTGATGGACCCGCTCTCCGATCTTCTGAAGGTCTTCTACCACACCAAAGAAGTTTGGATTTTGAACGACGACCGCACTCACATCCTGATCAAGAAATTGGGCCAGGGCCTTCTCATCCGTTCTCCCCTCCCCCTTCAGATACGGGATCAGAATGATCTCCTGCTCTTCAGGGTCGATGTAGGTCCGGATGACCTTCCGATATTCGGGATGGATGGCTTGTGAGAGCAGGATCTTCTTCCTCCCTGTGATTCGGTGAGCCATCAAAACCGCTTCGGCTAAACTCGATGCCCCGTCATACATCGAACCATTCGATACCTCCATACCGGTCAACTGGCACATCAATGTCTGAAATTCGAAAATGGCCTGAAGCGTTCCCTGACTGATCTCCGCCTGATAGGGAGTGTAAGCGGTATAGAACTCAGAACGTGAGGTCAGATGCGAAACCACGGCGGGGATAAAATGATGATAGGCCCCCCCGCCGAGAAAACTGGCGAAAAGGGGACTCTGGAGACCCTCCATATGGCGGATGAGGTCGGGTTCGGAAAGAGGTCCGGGCAGGTCTAAGGGTTTTGAGAGTCTGTGCCCTTTAGGGATGTTTCCGAAGAGATCCTCAATGCTTCTCACACCAATCGCTTTGAGCATCTTCTGAACATCTTCTTCGGTATGGGGAAGGTAGCGGAGGTAGTCTTCCATTACGATTCCTCTGAAAGTGTTCCCTGATAGGCCTTTGATGAGAGAAGTCCATTCAACTCCTCCCTCTCCCTCAACTCCATCCTGAGGAGCCACCCTTTTCCATAGGGGTCCGTATTGACCAATTCCGGATGGTCCTTCAGTTCCAGATTCTTTTCAATGACCTTACCGGTGACCGGAGAGAAGATGTCGGCGACCGTCTTCACCGATTCAACGACTCCCATGCTCTCCCCTTTTTTATATTCGGATCCGATCTCCGGAATGTCCACATAGACGATATCTTTCAACTGGCTCTGGGCGTAGTCCGTGATCCCGATCGTCACCTGATTTCCTTCATCTCTTACCCACTCGTGATCTGCAGAATATAGCAGCCCTCCTGGAAATTCCATACAACCCCCTTTATCTTAAATTTCAGATTTTACATTCCTACACAATAAAGTCTGAGGATTTATCTCTAACATTTCTCCACAAAAAACCTCCCCTCCCCAACGTGGGAGGGGATGAAGGGGAGGGGGGAGCAAATTCAGACCAAATCTCTTTTGTCCACCCCCACCCTCACCCTCCCCCCTGCCTTCGCCGAAGCGGCTTTGCGCAGACAGGCATCGAAAGGGGGAGGGGATTTGCGAGAAATCTCAAATATCTTTAGATAGATTTCGGATTTAAGATTTTGTTTTTTCAATCTGCAATATGCAATCTCAAATTTGAAATAGACTTTATCTCAACTCATCCAGCGGAATATTGATGACCGTTTCGATGATGGAGATGTGTTTCAACTCTCCCTCCACTCGGATCATGTGCTTCGATGTCTTGGGAGGCATTCTTCCACTAGTCAAAGCCGTATGAATGATCATCTCCTTTGTAACCTTCTCGCCCTCCCTCCAGGGGATGACCTCAATTTCCGGCGATTGATAGTCGACCAGGACGACCGGAATTTTTTTACAACCTATCCTTTTCAAAGCATGGAGTCGGTGGTGCCCATCCAGGATGATGTAAGTACTCTTATCCACGGCAATGGGCATTTTGAGCATCCCATCCGAAAGGATCTCGTTTTTCAATTCCTCGAGATAATCGGGTCGGATCTCTTCATGTTCTCTCAACTCCTCGATTCTGATAAAAACAATATCAACCACGCTCATCTCCTGTCAAAATAAAAAGGGGAAGGACAATCGAATATCGATCTCCTTCCCCCTGTCTTTTGACCTGAGAGATTATCCCTCGGTAAGCTCGGGATTTGTCCCCTTCGGTGTCCCGCCCTTCGGTAAAAACCCAGAGTAAACCTTGAACTCGTTGAAAGGCGGAAGCTTTCCAGGATTCAGCCAAGTTACAGTCCTTTTGCCTGAGAGTTTCTCCCCGACCTTGTCGGGCATTGCCCCTTCGGCGCCCCTCCCCTTGCGTTTCGAGGTCTCTCCTGTAACCTATGAAGTTATTCTGTTCGAATTATGAGTTTATGTCAAGACTTCTTTATTCACTAAGTTTGGAGGCCGTCTACCCCATAGCCCTTCCACTAAATTCTCTGCTGCCATAATGGCCATGCGAAGCCGAGTCTCACGGGAAGCGCTCGCTATATGGGGCACCAGGACAACATTCTTCATCCTTATGAGTTCAGGTTCCACCTCAGGCTCTCTCTCATAGACATCGAGTCCTGCTCCACCAATCTTTTTCTCCTGGAGTGCTCGCACCAACGCCTTCTCATCCACCACAGGACCTCGAGAGGCATTGATCAGGATGGCAGTAGGTTTCATGAGGGCCAGCTCAACATCTGAGATATAGTGTGTCGTCTCGGGAAAGAGAGGCACATGGAGGGAGACGAAATCCGATTTGGAGAGTAACTCCTTTTTATCTACGAATTGGGCTCCCAATGACTCTTCAATGGAAGGAACTGCTCTGACCACATCGGTGTATAAGATCTTCATATCGAAGCCCCTGGCTCTCTTGGCCACTCTCTGTCCAATCCGGCCTAGACCACAGACCCCAAGGACCTTATGGTGCACATCATGACCTAAAAATTCCATCAACTTCCATCCCCTCCATTGACCGGACCTTAGAAACTGATCCGCCTCAACCACCCGCCTTGCTACTGAGAGTAGGAGGGCCCAGGTGAGATCAGCAGTCGTATCATCCAAAACTCCTGGGGTATTGGTCACCATCACCCTGCGACGGGTACAGGCATTGACATCAATATTATTATACCCTACTGCCACATTGCTCACGATTTTAAGTCCAGGACACTGGGAGAGCACATCATCGTCGATTCGGTCAGTTAGAAGGGTGATCGCGCCCATCTTATCCTTGAGCCTCTGGATCAGGATGTCTGAAGGTAAGGGAAATTCGTTTGAATGATAGTCCACATCAAAATGTTTCTCAGCCAGTGCAACTGCCTCATCAAAAATCTTCTGGCTTATTAGGACTTTTGGCCTCATATAGATCTTCCTCCAGGATCAATAAAGATGCTCCCCTCTTTCGATGAAAATTCTGAATCCTTCCTTATCTAAAGAGGCTTCGGCAATTCGCTTCAACCCATTCTTTAAAGACTCGGTCTCAGTGGCAACGGAAATCCTCAGGTAGTGGAGATGTTCAGCGCCAATACGACCAAAGGATTTACGATCCATGGTCGCAACCTGATATTTGAACAGGAGGAACATCTGGAAGAGGGTTGAGGGGCTTGTCTTCATTTTTATTGCAGGCGGAAGACTTTGATATGCATCGATGATTCCCAGATCCCTGCAAACGACAGAAATGTTCGGGAAAACATAGAATGCCCCTTTCGGCTTCTGGCAGGTAATCCCTTGGATACTATTCAAACCATTCACGACCAAATCCCTCCTCGCTTGAAAAGTCTCGACCATATTGTGAATGGCATTATATCGAAGAGGAGATTCAAGGGCGATACGGGCGCCCTCCTGGTTGTATGGAGGGATGCAGGAAAAATAGTTGATATTCAGGTTCTTGAATATCTCCGCCTCTTCTACCGTAGGGAAGAGGGCCCAGCCGATTCGACCCCCTGTCCAAGAGTAACTCTTCGAGGCCCCGCTGACCAAGACTGTGATCTTCTCCATTCCAGGAAATGAAATGATACTACGGTGTTTGTTCCCATCAAAAAGAATATTCTCATATACCTCATCCGAGTAAATACGAATGTTTGCAGAACACCTCTTCCGAATCACATCCCCAATCTCCTTAAGCTGCTCCTGAGAAGCCACGCCCCCAGTAGGATTCGACGGAAAATTGAGAAAGATCAACTTGGTCTTCTTGGAAAGAACAGAAGCCATATCCTCTCCAGTAAGGGAAAAACCCCTCTCCTCTTTCAAATGAACTGGAACAGGCTGAGCCCCAATATAATTGATAAAGGATTCATAGATGGGAAACCCTGGACTAGGATAGACAATCTCATCTCCAGGATCACAATAGGTCTGCTGACTTAAACCAATGGGAGGTTTAGCTCCCGGAAACACCACAACCCGTTCAGGTGTTGCCTGAATCCCCCGACTTTCGCTCAGCTGTTTTGCAATCGCCTTACGCAGTGGTAGGATTCCCTGAGGATCACAATAATGTGTATTATCCAGATCGAGCTGCCTTTTAACCTCCTCCTTGATAAACCCAGGAACAGGAAAATCCGGCTCACCTAAATTACACTTGATCACCTTCTTCCCCTGCTCCTCGATACTCTTGATATAAGGCCCGATTTTAAACGCGTTCTCCGTATCAATGAGTCCAAT
>DYHU01000342.1 GCA_020724025.1 Syntrophorhabdus sp.
GAAGCTTTAATGAACTCTTTGAAGAGCGGGTGGGGATCCGTTGGCTTCGATTTGAACTCTGGATGAAACTGACAGCCTAAGAACCAGGGGTGGCCTTTCAATTCCATAATTTCCACCAATCCCTTATCAGGAGAGGTCCCGCTGAATACCAGCCCCGCCTTACTTAAAGTTTCAAGATAGTCATTATTAAACTCATAGCGATGACGGTGTCTTTCATAAATTAATTTCTTGCCATAGGCATCAAAGGCCAGACTTTTCTCTTCAAGCCTGCAGGGATAAGAACCCAGCCTCATCGTCCCGCCTTTGGGGGTGTCTGAATTTCTCTGTTGGACGGTCTGCTCCCTATCCAGCCACTCTTCCAGGAGATAGATGACCGGATGGGGGGTACGAAGATCGAACTCTGTGCTGTCGGCCCCTTTCATACCTGCACAGTGTCTCGCCACTTCGATAACCGCACACTGCATCCCCAGGCAGATTCCGAAAAAAGGGACCTTCTTCTCTCTGGCGAACTGAATCGCCCTGATCTTCCCTTTAATCCCTCTCGTTCCGAACCCCCCTGGCACGAGGATCCCGTCTGCCCCCTGAAGCAGATGATCCGGCCCCTCCTTCTCTATCTTTTCCGAATCAACATATCTCAGATTGACTCTCGCATCATTGGCAATGCCGCCATGGATCAGCGCTTCGGTCAGGCTCTTATAAGACTCGACTAAACTGACATACTTCCCCACGACGGCAATGGTCGTTTGAAATCGTGGGGACTTGATCCTTTTGACGATCCGCTCCCAGCCTGTGAGATTGGGCCGGGCCATCCACATGTTCAGCTTTTCGGCAATCTTCTCATCCAACCCTTCCTGGTGGAAGACGATGGGCACCTCATAGACGGTATCCACATTCTTTGCCGTGATGACTGCATCCTTGTCCACATTGCAGAAGAGGGCGATCTTCGCTTTGATGTCGGGAGAAAGAAGCCGGTCGGTCCGGCAGAGGAGGATATCGGGCTGGATGCCGATCTCTCGAAGCTCCTTCACGCTGTGCTGGGTCGGTTTGGTCTTCAGTTCACCGGCAGTCTCGATGTAAGGCACAAGGGTGAGATGGATATAGAGCGTATTCTCCCTGCCCACATCTCCCCGAATCTGACGGATCGCCTCCAGAAAAGGAAGGCTTTCGATATCTCCCACCGTCCCTCCCACCTCGACGATCACGATATCCCCGTCCTGGGCGAGGTCGAAGACCTTCGACTTGATCTCATCCGTGATATGGGGAATCACCTGAACCGTGCCGCCCAGATAGTCTCCCCTTCTCTCTTTAGAGATGACGGAATCATAGATCTGTCCGGTGGTGTAGTTGTTCTTCTTCGAAGTTTTAACGCTCGTGTAGCGTTCGTAGTGTCCCAGATCGAGATCGGCCTCTGCTCCATCGTCGGTCACATAAACCTCGCCATGTTGAAAGGGATTCATCGTCCCCGGATCAACATTGATGTAGGGATCGAATTTCATGAAGGAGACTTTCAACCCTCTCAGCTCAAGGAGGGCTCCGATGGAGGAGGACGCCAGCCCTTTCCCCAGGGAGGAAACCACGCCTCCTGTCATAAAGATATATTTTGTCCTCGTATTCGCCAACCTCTCTTCTTCTCCCCCGTCATCGATCTCAAGGAACCAAGAAACTGTTTAGCCAAATCAAACACAAAATATCCGATTCCGTGGGAACCTCCATTTATTTTAAACCTATTGTAAACGACAAAAATAATTAGAGTCTGTTTATAAATTGCCCCCTCAATCAGAATCGTCATTCCGGCGAAAGCCGGAATCCAGTTCTTTCAAGACCTTCTGGATGCCGGATCAAGTCCGGCATGACGGAAAACGCTGTTTATGGACAGACACTAATTAGACGTAGGCAGGGCTTCAGCCCTGCTAAAAGCAAGCCTAAAGGCTTGCCCTACGGTTTTATAACCTCGTTTATGACGTCGACAATAGCTAAATTGTTACGGAGTTAAAAAATTTTCAATCAGTTCAAATCCCTTCTCAAAAAAGATGCCGCTTTGTATTACAGAAACTTCATCGAAGGTTTCCGCAGGGTAGTTTTTTTTGCCGACATCGCTCGAATAGATCACAAAGGGAACGGGATCCCCTGTATGGGTCCTGACGCTGAGTGGAGTGGGATGATCCGGCAGGACCATCACCTTAACCTTCTCAAAATGCTTGATCCCTTTCAGGATGGTTCCCACGACCTTCTCATCGAAAGCCTCAATGGCTTCGACCTTCAGCCGGAGGTCTCCCATGTGGCCGGCTTCATCAGGTGCCTCCACATGGACATAGACAAAATCTTTCTTCTCCAGGCCTCTCAGGGCATACTCACCTTTTCCTTCATAGTTGGTGTCAAAGTATCCGGTGATTCCCGGAACCTCTAAGACCTCCAATCCGGCAAGGAGTCCGATCCCTTTGATCAGGTGGACGGCTGAAATCACATAGCCATCGATTCCGAACCGTTTCTTTAATGTAACCATCTGCGGAGACCGGCCCTGCCCCCAGAGCCAGATGGAGTTGGCAGGCCGAAGTCCTCTGGCCTTCCTAACAAGGTTGACCGGATGTTCCTTGAGAAACTGTTGAGACTCGGCCATCAGTGTAAGGATCCGTCTTCCTGAACCATCATTTCCGGGAAGAAAGGGGGTGATCTCCTGGGCGATGATATCATGGGGGGGAGTCAGTTCGAGTCTCTCCAGATCTGAACAGGTCGAGGCTCCGTTTTTCATCACCATCAGATGTCGGTAACTCACACCGGAGTAAAATCGCGTCTCCTCCGTCCCGATCGCTCGATCCAGGTCAACGATGATCTCATTGGCCTCCGCATCTGAGATGTGTCCGGCTGCGAAATCCTCCAACACAACCTTTGAGCCTTGTGAATCAAGGGTGACCAGGTTACATCGGAAAGCAAGATCATCCTTTTTCAGCTCTACGCCCAGGCTGGCCGCCTCTAACGGCCCCCTCCCCGTATAGTATTTGAGGGGGTCGTAGCCGAAGATGGATAGGTTGGCAATTTCACTTCCAGGATTGAAACCATCAGGGACTGTCCTGACCAGACCGACACTACCATGCTTTGCCAGCCAGTCCATGTTGGGTTTTCTTGCCACCATCAACGGGGTCTTCCCATTGATGCTCTCTACCGGATAGTCGGCCATCCCATCTCCGACAATCACCACATACTTCATTCCTTGATCCATTTCATCCAATTCCTAAAATCTAAATATACCATAAACTTACAAATGTCAATTGAAAATCGAAAAATGAAAGCAAAAGGTATGCCAATTTTCAGGAGGGACTGAGAGATTTATTCGATCCATTGTAATGCCTCACTTAAACGGGGTAGGGGCGACTTTAGTCGCCCTTTACAGGGGAGGCTGAAGCCTCCCCTACCCATTGTTCCCCGGATAAGTGAG
>DYHU01000051.1 GCA_020724025.1 Syntrophorhabdus sp.
ATCTGTTTAATCACGAAGATATAGAAGATATAATCTGAAGAAGAAAGGGATACAATCTTTGAGTCTCAATGTTAATGTTGTCGAAACATACCATTTAAATTTCATGCAAAAAGAGGTCATATAGCATGTCCATCGCCAGGAAAACTATGCTGATTTTTCATTTAGATTCATCTAATGGAAGGGGGTTGGAAAATAAATGACAAAATGTCATTTCCTGAAAAACTTTTAACCCATGAAAGTTCAGTTTGGTTACAAAATTGTAATTTTGGCTAAAACTGATATTCAAATATTTCTTGGGAAAAAATTGAGAATATTATGTGATTTCAATCTGTTATTCAACGCCACTCAATTTATTCCATTGCCTCAGAAAGCGTGAAGAATTTGTTCATATTAATGGTATATTTTTTGCTTTAACCCTACCATCACCTCTTTCATAGGAGTTCACTTATGCAATACTGTGGATTACGATATCTAACCCTTGTGATTATTTATTTTATCATTTTGCTTCTTTTCCCCCCTTCTGCATTGGCTGGTCAGTTAAGATTGGCCTGGGACCAAAATGCTGAATCCGACCTGGCAGGATATAAAGTTTTTTTTGGAACGAGTTCAAGAAATTATTTAGGTTCAATTGATGTGGGAAAGGTGACTGCTTATACACTCAAAGGTCTTACCGAAGGGAAGATCTACTATATAGCAGTGACGGCATATGATATTTATTACAATGAAAGCGAATATTCATATGAAGTAAACGGGGCCGCAAATGAACCTTCACTTCCAATCTCTTTAGCTCCGCCTACGATCACACCCTCTCCTATTCCGGAACCAACACCGGAGCCAGCCTCAACTTCTTCGCCAACACCGGAGCCAACACAACCTCCAGAGGATAAGAAAGACAACTCTAATACCGGGGGGCAGATGTATATTGCTGTCTCGGAGGTCAATATAGAAGGTCCACCTGCCGGAAATATAAAGAAGTATGAAATAACAACTACGAATGCATCGAATACATCTATACCGAATACAACGAATGTTACTGCTACGAATGTATCGAATAACTCATCAGTAATTCAGGTTGTGGACTCAACGAAAACACCTATTCTCGATTCGAATAATCAGATAAAGGATTCTTCAAAGAGTTCCTGGAGTTCGGGCGCAGACGGGAATAAGGTGGATAAGGGTGGCGTTGGAGAAGTCCTTCTTAAGAGGGATAAGCCAAGGAAAATATTGACTAATCTTGGGGATCCGAATTTAACGACCGAATCAAACGAATTGTCAACTTCTAACGAAAAGATCATGCCCGAGCTGTTGGGACTTTCTCCGAAAGATGTATTGGAAAGAGAAAAGTTGATTCACTATATCCATGGATATGACGCCTATGCCAAAGATAAAGAAAAGAAATCCCTCCAGAAGCGGAAATGGATCCTCGGCTCAATTGTCAATTCACGGCCCCTGGTTATTCCTTATGGGAAGTCAAAATCTATCATCTATGTGGGAGCAAACGATGGGATGGTCCACGCCTTTGATGACAAAACAGGAGAGGAACTCTGGGGATTTATCCCTGATGAATTATTAGGACGTTTAAAAGAGCTGCCACAGGGAAATGACCTTAAATATTTCGTGGATGGGTCACCCAAGGCCTATATCACAACCTCGCGAAAGATCATTGTTTTTGGCCTCAGAAGGGGAGGAAAACATTATTATGCATTGGATGTGACCAATCCTGACAGCCCGAAGTTTCTCTGGAAGATCGGTCCGGAGACGACCGGGTTTTCAGAGATGGGACAGACCTGGTCTGATCCCCAGTTCGGGAAGATCAAAGATGGAAAAGGAGGAAAGACTGTCTGCATCATTGGTGGTGGTTATGATGAGAATCAGGACAGAAAAACCCCCGCTTCGGAAGATAAGAAGGGAAGGGCGGTTTATGTGGTTGATTTATTGAGTGGAAATCAAATTTGGAGGTGGGATTATAGAAGAGATCCGGGTATGAAACATTCCATTCCAAGCAATGTCGCCCGCGTGGATGTAAACGGCGATGGTTATATTGACCGGCTCTATGTCGGGGACATGGGCGGAAAGCTCTGGAGGTTCGATCTGAAAGGTTCCGATCCCAATTCGTGGTCAGGAAGGGTTGTCTTCAATTCAAATCTTGGGTATACGGGAAGCGTAAAGCAGAAGATTTTTCATGCGCCGGATGTGACTCTCGAAAAGGGGCATCAGATCGTATATTTCGGGACAGGCGATCGGGAGCACCCGAATGAAAAAACCGGGATCGATAAGTTTTATGCCTTTATGGATAAGGGGAATGGTTCGGCATTATCGGAAGATCATCTTGCGGATGTGACAAAGGATTTTGCCACTGTCCAGAACCTGGCCAATAAGGAAGGCTGGTTTATGAGTCTGGAAGATAAAGGGGAAAAAGTCCTTGCTCCTCCGGTCGTTGCTTTTGGGGTGGTCTATTTCACCACTTTTACCCCTTCTCTGGACGGAGATGGCATCGCCAGGATTTATGCACTTAATTACAGGGTCGGCAATCCGATCTTAAACCTCAACCCGGAAAACGATAAGGGAGGCCCGAAAATTGACCTCTCAGACCGCTCAAAGCTTATCGGAACTGGAATTCCTTCAGGAACGGTTATCTCCGCCCTTGGAGGAAGACCTATCGCATACACAGGATTCCCGGGAGGGCTCTATCATACACCTCTAAAGGGGCATTCAGTGATTATTCCATTATCGTGGAGAGAAGTATCTCAAAAGAGATAAGTTAATAAGGGAATGAGTTAATGAGTTATTGAGTGCTGCAGTTTTGCAGTGCTGCCGTAGACAATATTGAACAAAAGAGCCTGTCAGCTTTTCAATTGATGGGCTCTTTTTGTTTAGAGAATTTGGATTATAAAAGCCAATTTTCGAATTTGAGGTCGGTAATCCGAGAAAAATGTTTTGTATTGGCGCTTACCACCACAAGTCCGTTGCTCAAAGCAATGGACCCAATCATTACATCTTCGATACCTATGGGCTGTCCTATGGAATATAATTCAGAAAGCACCTCAGCAGCCTTTAAGGCATCTTTATAAGAAAAATTGAGAATTCGTACTTTTGAAAGGATAGATTTTTCAATCTTTGACCATAGATCGGAGGGATTTCCTCTTCTCAGAACACCATATCTCAACTCATTCACACAAATACTGGCCGTATAAAGGGAAGCTAAAGGAATGCCTTCTAACCTAATAATCAAATTTTTATTGGGAACCTTCTTCACCAATTCACTCAGAATATTTGTATCCAGTAGATACATTGTTTAGCCCTTTTTTGATTTCAGAATTCTTGGTGTGTGAGTTTTTCGATCACGAACAATCTGATTGATAATATTAAAGAAAGGATCATCATTTCCCAACCACCCTTTCGTCTTACTCAGGTGATTTTCTGAATGTAATTCGGAAGGGGGGACAAGGACAGCCAAGGGTTTCCCCCTTTTTGATATAATTATGTGTTCCCCCCCATAAGCAACTCGACCCAAGATTTCTGAAAAATGTTTTTTAGCTTGAGCTACATTAAAAGTGCTGCTATCCATAATGACCTCCTTAACACTCAACATGACCATATTATAAAATATCCAGGATAAGAGATCAAGCCATGGAAAAGCCCGCCAAGCTTTCACCTGATGGGCTCTTTGTTTGTTATCTTTGACTGCAGCACATCAGCACCGCAGCACTTAATAACTTCCTGAAATTTTGGATTTTAAGTTTTGAATGTTGATTTAATTCACAACGCAAAACTCATCATTCAAAATTATTTTTTGAATCGTTTCCTCGCATACCCTGCCAATCCAATCAACCCCGATCCAAGAAGGAGCAATGTAGCTGCTTCGGGGATGGGTGTAATTTTGACAACCATATCGTTATAATCTTTATCTCCTCCGCACTTTAAATCCTCTATTCCAATCCAGTAAGTATCAGATCCTTCTTTGAAGACTGTAAAATGTTGGAAATTTGAATCGTGAGTTCCAGATTCACTTCCACCCCATATCTCTTAAATATTTCTATCATTTTGGAGATTGAGACTCCTGCTATCCGTGCGGACATTTCTATGGCAAGCATGATCCTGCCGAGATCAACCAGTTCTCTCACTTTTTTTGAAACATCTTCCCTTTCTTCCCTGGCAAGGGTGGATAGGAAGTGGTAATCCTCATCATTCATGCGTATGCTTAGAGTCTTTGTTGACACTAAAATCACCTCCTTCAATTTGCTTTTTGGCATCTTCAATGATGTCTCGACGATACCTGACTACGGATTCAAGTTTCTGTAACTTGATTAGGGCTTCATCCTTATCAATCAGGTTTTTTTCAAACGCTCTCATCAAAATGGCGACTGCTGTTGTAAAATTAAAAAGGTTTTCCAGGAATTAAGGTAAATAAATATGCTTTACCCCTTCAGGCCATATACGTTTAAAATCATCTACATTGAAAGTTAATAGGTGATCAACTCTGGATTTTTGAGCTGCTTTCGCTATAAGAGCATCATAAATAACGCCTCCCGATAACCCCAGATCAGCCATCTGTTTGATGACGGAGATATAATCTGAAGAAGAAAGGGATACAATCTTTGAGATAGCCTCAATGTTATTATGGATCATCTGACGAGCCATTCCGGGTGTAATTTTAGGGCTTATGGGTAATGTTGTCAAAACAGCATAAAGTTCAGCTAATGTATGACTCGCAACCAAAATCTCAAATTCTTTGGACTTGGCGCGCTTGAGCCATGGGAAAGCATGAGAATGCATAGGATGTGGTTCAATCATCGCAGCGATAATAACAGAAGTATCAAACAGTATTTTCATTTTTTACCCCGTTAGAAATAATGCCCCGCTCGGTTTCGAGTCGCAACGACTGGAATTTCTAACGGGGTTTACTTGGTAGCGCTTTTTTTCTAAGTTGTTCCTCCCGATGGAGACGAACAGCCTCTTTCATATTACCGGTTGCAGAGCCTGAGAAGACCAACACCCCTTCTTTCATATGTAAAGGGGGCTCTTCTCTTGAGGGTTTTAGCATAACCTCATCCTCTAATCTCTCGATTTGTAAAACTTCTCCGGATTTCAAACCAAGATGATCACGAATTTCTTTCGGTATCACAACCCTGCCAAATTTATCCAATGTTGTTTCCATAGCAAAAACCTCCTCTTTTATATTGCCATAATAAAATGCCAAATGGCAAATGTCAATACCATTTAAATTTCATGCAAAAAGAGGTCATATAGCATGCCCATCTAGCATGCCCATCGCCGGGAAAACTATGCTGGTTTTTCACTTAGTTCATCTAATGGAAGGGGGTTGGAAAATATTGACAAAATGTCATTTCCTGGATAATTTTTAATCCAGGAAAGTTATTACTGCAGTGCGGGGATTTTAGTCGGATGAGGGATTGAAAGTCAAAAAATAAATTGCAAACGGAGGTGTATGAAAGTATAATCTTATTCAAAAAACAAAAGTCTAAAGGTAAGGGTAACGAGGCCCGTATCATTTTGGGACAATGAACGTTAAACGATGAACGATGAACGATGAACAGTGTATCATTCTTTTTGTTCATTCTTCATTTTTCGTTGTCCATCGTTCATTGTATGTCACGGGCTTCGTAACCGTAACCCAAATACCTGCTGCAGTTAAGCAAAGGAGGGAAACATGTCTGATACATCTGAGACACGCGGGATGGGGTGGATTCCGGATTATCCGGATTTCAGGGACTACACGGAAAAGACATATGAGATTAAATCAATTTTCATTACCTCAAGAGGGGTGTCAAAAGCGAAAGGTCTGCCCGTATCCATCGATCTCAGGGAATGGTGCTCACCCATCGAGGATCAGGGTTCGATAGGTTCCTGCACTGCCCATGCGGGAGCCGGAGCCATTGAGTATTACGAGAGAAAATCCTTTAAAAGACACATCGATGCTTCACGACTTTTTCTCTATAAGGTTACCCGGAATCTGATGAAGATGAAGGGGGATACAGGGGCCTACCTTCGTACGACCATGGGAGCCATGGTGCTTTTTGGAGTCCCCCCTGAAGATTACTGGCCTTATGTAGATGTTGAAAAGAGATTTGACCTGGAACCTCCTGCCTTCTGCTATGCATACGCCCAGAATTATCAGACGATTAAATATTACAGGCACGATCCCCCAGGGACAAAGGCAGAAGGGGTCCTTCGAGAAGTGAAGGACTATCTTTCAAAAGGCCATCCGGCAATATTTGGGTTTACGGTTTATAATTCGATCGAGCAGGCAGAAAGCACAGGAAGAATTCCTTTCCCATCTCCAAAAGAGAAGATTGAAGGAGGCCATGCGATCGTAGCAGTGGGTTATGATGATAAAATGAAAATCAAAAATAAATACGGAAAGGTCGAAACCACCGGCGCGGTTCTCATCCGGAACTCTTGGGGAAAAGGGTGGGGAGAAAAAGGGTATGGATGGTTGCCTTATGAATATGTCCTGAAAGGACTTGCAGAAGATTTCTGGTCTATTCTCAAGAAAGAGTGGGTCGATACGGGGGAATTTAAAGAGTAGAGGGGTTACTTGGGTTACTTGGGTTACTTGGGTTTCTTGGGTTGCTTGAGTTAATAAACGCAAAAGAGTTTTTTTGTTTTGCAAAATATGGTATATAACTTACATGTCGCAATGAGCCATGGAGGAGGAACGTTGATGGACTTTTTTAATAAAAGAAGATTGGTTTTTGTTTTTATCATAATATTCTGCTTTATTCTTTCCGGTTTGTCGGGTTGCAGTAAGGAGGCAAAAAAAGAGAAACACTGGAAGAGGGGAGAGAAGTATTTTTCAGAGAATAAGTTCAGGGAAGCGATCATTGAATACAAGAACGTTCTCCAGATCGATCCGAAGGATGCCAGGGTCCGATATAAGCTTGGGCTGTCACACTTACGGGTAGGGCAGTTTCGCGAAGCCTTTTCCGAATTTTCGAAAAGTATCGAATTGAACCAGGATATGACCGATGCTCGCCTCCAGATAGGAAATCTCTACCTCCTTTCGAGAAACAAACAAAAGGCAAGGGAGCAGGTCGATAAGGTCCTTGAGAAAGATCCAGATAATGTCTCCGGCCGCCTCATGTTGAGTTCCATTTATGCCATTGACCAGGATTTTGAAAAAGCTATCTCGGAGGCGAAGAGGGCCATTGAAAAGGATCCGAAAAACATCGACGCCTACCTCCATTTGGCCAACCTTTATCGCATTAAAAAGGATTTGGTTCGGGCAGAGCAGACCTTCAAGGAAGCGGTCAAAGTTGACGAGAAATCGACGAAGGCCCATTACGCCTTGGCAGAATTTTATCGCCGTACCGGGAAAATTGAACTGGCTGAGGCCGAATTTGTGGAGGTAACCAAGATCGCCCCCAAAGAGGTTGCGGCCTATATGACCCTGGGAAATTTCTATGCCTCCCTTAAACGATTGGATGATGCGGAGAAGCAGTTTTTAAAAGGGATTGAAATCAATCCCAAACTTGTGCCTTCCTATCTCCACCTTGGAGACTTTTACCTTGCCTGGGGAAAGAGAGAGAAGACCATTGAGACTTTCAAAAAGGCGATTGACATCGATTCGAAAAGCATTCCAGCCTTAGCCAAACTGGCCGAAGTCTATCTCAACGAAAGAAAACTTGAAGAGTCATCGAAGGAGATCGAGAAGATCCTCAAAATCAACCCCAAGAGTCACGAAGGGATCTTCCTCAAGGGAAGAATCCATTTAGCCAAGCAGGAATTTAATGATGCCATCAACCTCTTTCAATCCTATCTTAAAGATAATCCACAATCCTCCATGGGACATTATTTTCTCGGCCTGGCCCATCTGGGGAATAAAGATGTCCAGCAAGCGAAAACCGCACTGGCTGAGGCAGTAAAGTTGAATCCAAAATGGGATGAGGCAAGGCTGACCCTGGCTGACCTCCATCTCAAGACAGGGGCCTTCGACCTGGCAATCGAAGGGGCCAATGCAGTTTTGAAAGACTATCCCAAATCCGTGCAGGCTCACCTGATTGCCGGGGATGCCTATCTCTCTAAGAGGGACATCCCGAAAGCCAAAAATTCCTTCGAAGAAGTAGCAAAAATTGCTCCAAACAATCCCATCGGATATTTCCAGATGGGGAGAATCCTTTTGACACAGCGAAAGGAAAAGGAAGCGATGGCCCAGATGGAGAAGGCCCTCGCCATCCAGCCCAACTTTTTAGAGGCCCTCAATCTTTTGGTCGCTATTCACCTGAATCAGAAGGAAAATAAGAAAGCGATCGAGAGGGTGGAGGCACAGATCAAAACCTCTCCTCAAAACCCTTTTTTCTACAATATGCTGGGTCGTCTTTACGAGGTGAATAAGGATATGACCCAAGCAGAGGTAAGTTACAAGAAAGCGGTCGAAATCAATCCTAATATTGCAGGGTTTTATACTTCCCTTGGAAGTTTCTATATCAGGCAGAATATGACCGAGAAAGCGATAGAGGAATACTCCGGAGCCCTGCAAAAAGCCCCGGATTCCCTTTCTGCCCTCATGGGATTAGGCATTATCTACGATACTCAGAAGAAGTATGAGAAAGCCAAGGAATACTATCAGAAAGCCCTGAAAATTAATCCGAAATTTGCCCCCGCGGCCAATAACCTTGCCTATCTTTATGCGGAGAAGGGGGAGAATATCGACGAAGCCCTGAATTTTGCTCAAGGCGCCAAGGAACAATTCCCGGATGACCCACACATCTCGGATACCCTCGGATGGGTTTATTACAAAAAGAATATATTCAGCCGTGCGATTACCTATTTGAAAGAGGCGAATGAAAAAATTACGGACAACCCTGTCATGCGATATCATCTTGGAATGGCTTACTTTAAGAATGGTGATAACGAAAACGCTAAAAAGGAGCTCAAAAAGGCCCTTGAATTGGATCCGAAATTCCCGGGAGCCGAAGAGGCGAAGGGTGTGTTGGAAAAATTAAAATAATTTGGTTCTTCATGAAGTAGAGTGAGGAAAGTCGATTAGACCCGACCACGGGAGGGTTCTCAAGAAACAACCAAATCTGTTCGCCCTGAGTCCCGCGAAGCGCGGGATCGAAGCATGAACAGATCAATCATTCACTCTCCGAAAGCTTTCATCCCGTTCAATAAACCTACCACAGGTTCCCAAAACTTCCACCCGGTTCAATAAACTGACCACAGGCTTCGAGAGCCTCAGGTTGACTGGGAAAGAATTACCCACACAAAAGCCTGAAGAACCATATTTTTTTAATTAGTGGGAAAACATTTTCACTTTTTAAGGGTAATGATTCGGGACTTTTGGGAAATTATTTTCCATTTTCGAGACCCGTAAGATATCCCAATAAAACGAATAACATAATGATTATCACTGGTTGTAATTTTCCTAACAATTTGGAATCAAAATTGCTTTATTATAAAGTGTCCTCAAGAAATTTAAAAAATATGAAAAATAATTCCATTTTTAATATCCAAAGCGATTTATTCCATTCTATTTTTCCTCAAGGCGATAAAGGTGATATTGGTTCAATCGAATTGAAAAAGCTTATTATGCCAAATGAACCGAATGGTTCAATCAAATTCTCCCTTCTCATCGAATTGATTCAACGCATTGACCATTCACTGGAATCCATCAAAAATATTACACGAATATCCCGAGGGAAATTTAGTGATAAGATCTTCGATGACCATTATCATCATATCATCCATGAGGAGATTGGGAAGGTCGATCTGGTCCTGAGCTCTGTTCTGAATTACCTCAAGGTCAATTCTACGGAAACAAAAATAAATACGGTACACGCTCTCATCGAAAATGTGCTAAAAAAGAACCAAACTCAAATGGATGAAAAGAAGATTCGAGTGTTTAAAAAATTTGAGGAAAACCTTCCCGAAACCATCACTCCAGATGAACATTTTAGATATATTTTAGACTCTACCCTTAAGTATGCGATGGGATTGATGCCTCCGAATGGAGGCGTTGGTTTTATGACCAGATCGTTTATCCATCAGAAAGAACCGACAGAGGACAGTGCCTCATCCATCGGGGAAGGAAAATATATTGAGATCTCGGTCCTCTTTGATGGTTATAGGAAAACGATAGAGCAATTTGGGTCAGTCTTGAAAGACCCGTCTCCGGCAAAGAAAGAAACGCTCGATTTTGAGCTAAGACTCATTGACGAAATGGTCAAAATAAATCAAGGGATGATGGAATTTGGAATAGATGCAAAAAAGGGGAGGACATTAATCTCTTTAAGATTTCCAGTGGAGAGAAGAAAGGTCGTTTATTATCAATCGATCAACTAAAGGATAGGGGATATGGAACATATGTTGGCCTATGAATTCTATTATCACGATCATGTCGACCAACCTCAGTTAATTGGGATTCTTCCCGAAAGAAGAAAGGACCTGCAACGAATCACCCCGGATTCGATCATGAATTGGGTCAAAAAGCTTTTAGGGAGCGATTGGGATATGAGCAGAATTGATTTTGTTGAAGTTATCATCAACAAGATGACCGGTGAAATGGTTGAATCCAAACAGAATGATAAAGGTTTGGAAGAAAAGAAAAAATATTGATCGTCCCTCCATGGGATCCGTGATTGATTTCGTCAGCGATCTCCTCCTCCAGTAAATATTCTGCCTCTAATCACTTAAGACCTCGATCCAAGAATCCGTTCTAAATAAGTCTTCGGCAAGGGTTAGGGTAAACCCCGTTAGAAATTCCAGCGGGGCATTAAACCCCGCCGGAATTATTCTTAAATGTAATCCCGCCACAGGCGGGACTGCAGCCGCCGGCCAAGAGGGCCTCTGGCCCGGAGGGAGCAAGGAGGCATTATTTCTAACGGGGTAAAGACCCCCGTTTCATGGTTGGCTGATGTCATTGGTCTTAAAGCACCTAATCTTTTGCCTTTGCCCAAACTGGCCTCCTCGCCGTAATCTTAACCCAAAACCAGGGACCATTTTTATGGTTCGCGCCCGCCCCGCATGAAGGGGGGATGGCGTCACCGTCATGAAGGATTGCAAAGAGATAAATTTTATTTTAAATATTCTTGACGGAATAATATGAAAATCATATTGTTGGATTGAGTTGCCCCTGTAGCTCAGGTGGATAGAGCAACGGATTCCTAATCCGTGTGCCGGGTGTTCGAGTCACCCCAGGGGCGTTTTGTTCATTCAAGATTCTTTTGAGCACTATATTGCTCAGAAAATAACTTCTTTAAATCCCTCCCAACCTCCCTTTGCCCTCCGGGCCAGAGGCCCTATGGGCCGGAGGCCAAAGGGAGGGGTAATTATCCCCCTTTGCAAAAGGGGGATTGAGGGGGATTTTCATGGTTTGCGGGTGTCGATGCTGTCATGACACATTGCTCTCGTTGCGGAACTCCTCATGAAATTATTTGGCATATTAATTGCTTAATAATTAACAGATTAGAAAATCTCAATTTCGACGAGGGCCTAACGAGATGGAATCTACACAGAACGGACAATCTGAGAGGCGGGAATATCCGAGAATCAATCTGGAAACAAAGGTATCGATTCGAGCTTCTAATATGGAACCTTTTATTCCTGCATGGATTCAAAACATATCCCGGGGCGGATTTAAATTTAAAAGTGATAACCCATTGAAAATAAAAGATATATTTAGTTCTGGGAACGAAATATTTTTTGAGACCTACGAAGACTTTTTTAAATTAAAAGGAAGAGGGGAAATTATCTGGGCCTCCATGAGGGAAAATGAGGCGGGCATAAAGTTCGATGAACTTGATCATAGAAGCCGAAAATTCCTTGAAGATTTTTTAGAGATGTTTTAATTTTTTTTTTAAACTTTTCATTTAAAAAATATTAGACAAAATGTCATAATATGCAATTTTTACACACCTCTATCTCCCCATCTCACTTACTATAAATCTCCTGCCTCTCTAAAAAAATATCTCTTTGCCAAGTCCCACCGGGAGTGTTATGATTTCAAAAATTTCAAAATTTAAATTTTCAAGCTCTCATGAACGCTGAAATCATTGCCATCGGATCAGAACTTCTCTTAGGGCAAATCGTAGATACCAATACTTCCTATATTGCCAGACGATTAGCGGAAAACGGTGTGGAGCTTGTTCAGACAGCGACCGTTGGAGACGATCTCCACCGGATCAAGGAGGTGATGAGGGGAGCCATAGCCAGATCTCACATCATCATCACCACCGGAGGCATCGGTCCGACCGAGGATGACCTGACCCGTGAGGCCGTTGCAGAGGTCTTCAACCGCCCGCTTCAATTCCAGCCCCATCTCATGGAACAGATCGAGACTTTATTCAAAAGGCGTGGCTTTAGGATGGCGGAAAACAACCGGAAACAGGCATTTATACCGGAAGGGGGAATTCCTATTGAAAACCCTAAGGGGACTGCCCCGGGGTTTATCGTAGAATATTCCAATGGAGCCGTTATCTCCATCCCAGGCGTTCCCTCAGAGATGGAATATTTGATGGAAACTTCAGTGATTCCTTACCTGAGAGGACGATTTGAACTGCAGAGCCAGGTCATTCAATATAAAGTCCTGCGCGCCTGCGGCCTCGGAGAGAGCGCCATCGGTCTTCAGATCAAAGACCTGATGAAGCAGATTCAGAATCCTTTGGTGGGAACCCTTGCCTCCGTCGGAGATATTAATATCCGCATTACTGCAAAAGCAGATAGCCCTATTGAGGCATCATCGCTCATCGGAAATATGGAAAGAGAGATTCGAGACCGCCTTGGAGTCCTGATCTATGGCGTGAATGACGAGACCCTTCACGGAAATGTAGCCAAAGAGCTTGAACATTCGAAACTCTCGCTATCGGTCGTTGAAACGTTCACAGGCGGAATCATCTCTCATAAGTTAGCCAGCACGGGAAGCCACTCTTTTATCCAGGGAATGATCCTTCCAACCGAAGAATCCCAATCCGGTTTTTTAAAAATTTCAGAGGATGAGACCCACTTTCTTCTAAAAGATCCCCAAACGCTTGCCGATCGGCTTGCCTTAAAGGCAAGAGAGAAGTTTAAGACAAGTCTTGGGCTTGCCACACATGGAACAATTACTGAAGAGCAGGGCAAGGGGGAATACCGTGTGGAGACCTTTTATTCTCTTTCCACCCAGGAGAGAATAGAAAAACAGCAATATTCGATGGGTGGCGAACTCTGGATGGTCCGGGAGAGAGCCTCCATCATCGCTCTCGACATGCTGAGAAAATACCTAATCAAACAAAGCTAATCCCAAATGTCAAAATCCCAATATCAAAGGAATATCAAATTTCAATTTTTTTAAGGCAGTTTTGACATTTTAGCTTTGGATTTAATTTGGTATTTGAACTTTGTCATTTGATATTATCATTAGTTCGGGTATGAAAGGCCAGATGACATGCCCCAGAAAACCATCCGATGTTCAAAGTGTGGAAATGAGATAGGTGTTTATCAAAATCCTATCCCCACAGTGGACATCATCATTGAAATCGAATCAAAAGGGATTGTTCTTATCAGTAGAAAAAACCCGCCTTATGGTTGGGCTTTGCCAGGAGGATTCGTAGACTACGGAGAATCATTGGAAGAGGCCGCCATCAGAGAGGCAAAAGAGGAAACCGACTTAGATGTAAAACTTGATAAACAACTTCATACCTATTCCGATCCAGAGAGGGACCCAAGGCACCATAGCATTTCAACGGTTTACATAGCAAAAGCTAAGGGCAGACCTAATGCCAGGGATGATGCCATTGAGATTGGAGTTTTTAATGAATCGAACCTGCCCGACGAGATCGTCTTCGACCACCGCTCCATCCTCAACGATTATTTTAAACGAGTTTTTTGAGCGATTCTTCGATCCGGTTCAATCCCTCCTTAATATCTTCCATGGAGGTGGCATAGGAAAATCTCTCAAATGGGTCGGCTCCGAATTCGACCCCAGGGACAACAGCCACACGGGCAACCTCCAGGAAGTAATCGGCCAGCTCCGTTGAGTTCGCGATCTTCTTTCCCTGATAGGACTTCCCATAATAAGAAGAGAAATTGGGAAAGACATAGAAGGCGCCGATGGGCTTAATACAGGAGACTCCCGGGATTTTATTGAGACGATCTACAATATAGTTCCGCCTCTCCTCAAAGGCAGTCACCATCTTGACAACTTCCTCCTGGGGGCCTGCAAGAGCCTCCACAGAAGCCTTCTGGGCAATCGAAGTGGGATTGGAGGTGCTCTGACTCTGGATATTGCTCATCGCAGAGATGATCTCTTCAGGCCCTGCCGTATAACCGATCCTCCATCCTGTCATCGCGTAGGTCTTGGCGACCCCGTGGACGATGATTGTCTTCTTCCTGATCTCTTCACTTAAAGAAGCAATGCTGATGAATTTGAAATGATCATAGACGATTTTTTCATAGATTTCGTCGGAGATCACAAAAAAATTATGCGAAAGAGCCATCTCCGCAATTTTTCCCATTTCCTCTTTCGTGTAACCGCTCCCGGTCGGATTGGAAGGGCTGTTGATGACTAAGGCTTTCGTCTTTGGAGTGACGGCCTTTTTCAGGTCCTCCATCGACAATTTGAACCCATTTTCTTCCCTCGTTTCAACGATGACGGGAGTGGCTCCGGCCAGAGCGACCATCGGAGGATAGGAGACCCAGTAAGGAGCCGGGACGATCACTTCATCTCCTGCATCAAAAATGGCCTGTGCCAGGTTGTAGAAGGAATGCTTGCCGCCGCAGGAAGCCATAATTTCGGATCGTTTGTAAGTTAATCCATTGTCCCTTTGAAATTTTTTGATAATCGCATCCTTTAGCTCATCCGTCCCGCCGACAGGGGTATATTTTGTAAATCCCTCTTCGATGGCCTTTACTGCCGCCGCCTTGATGTTCCGGGGGGTGTCGAAATCAGGCTCCCCGGCTCCAAAGCTGATGACATGAATCCCCTGGGCCTGCATCGATTTTGCCTTTGCATTGATGGCAAGGGTAGGGGAGGGCTTTAAACTTTTGGCTCGATTCGATAGAACAGACATTTGGATGCCTCCTTGAATGGATTCAGGGCTTGAAAAGGATCTCTGAGACCCGGTTGATTTTTTCCACTCCTTTGATTTCATGGGGGAGAAGAGGAAGCTCGATCAGCCGAATCCGTGGAGAGTATTGATCTCTCAGCATTCTGATATAATTTTGCTGCATCTCCTTTCTCATCTTATGAAACTCACAATCGGCTTCCTGGATCACATAATTGATAATCAGGTGGTTCACTCTGAGCTGGTATTCGTCAAAGTCTCGAATAATTCTTTCGGTTTGCCTGACACCGAGCGCCTCGGGAATGGTGACGATGATAAAGTCCGTCTTCTGGGTATCCCGGATGAAACCGACCACTTTTTCAGCCAGATTCTCCCATCCGCTGATAATCTCCAGCAGGGTCTTCTTCCCCTTTTTTAACTTCACACTTTCCTTGAACTTTTCGAAATAACTATATAAATTCATATAGAATTTTGTTGCAGCTTCAAGATGCCTGAGAAAGATCTGCGGAAGATGCAACAACCTCAATGTGTGTCCTGCCGGAGCCGTATCCCAGACCACCAGATCATATTGTTCACTCTCAACCAGTTCGAGAATGTAACTGAGCATATACTCCTCTTCAATGCCGGGCGCCCCGCCGATATATTCCACAAAATCGTAATCGACCGAGGCAAAAGAGGAGACGACCTCATAGATCTCAGGGCCAAAGCGCTCTTTCCATTTCTTCAGAACGACATCTGAGCTAATCTCAATGCCATAGAGGTTTTTAACGCCCTTGATGGGCGTCTCCTGATCCCCGATCTCCGTCTCAAAGATATCGGATAGAGAAGGGGTGGGGTCACTCGAGATGATGAGCGTTTTCTTGCCCTGAAGAGAGAAGTGGAGTGCAATCGATGAGGCACAGGTCGACTTGCCCACCCCCCCCTTTCCCCCAATCATAATCAACCTCTTGGGCTCCTGATCGAGGCGGCTTAATGAAGAATCCATCTTTTTCCCCCGGACCATTTGATTTTATAGTGATTAGAATTTATAATATTATATTTATTAGGTCAAGAGGTATTCATTTGACTTCGGTGATAAGGGGGTTAACTTGCCGGCAGGAATGATTGAAATTGACTCTGAATTATGCAAAAACTGTAAATTGTGCATCTCTGCCTGCCCCCATCATCTGATCGAGCCTTCCAATCGGATGAACCAGAAAGGGTACTGCCCCGTCTTTTTTACGGAAAGCCATCTCAAAAAAGAAGGCAGAAAATGCACAGGATGCGCTCTTTGCGCCATCACCTGCCCTGAAATCGCTATTGAGGTGCACCGTGCCTAAGGTATTGATGCGTGGAAACCATGTCGTTGCAGAGGCGGCAGTCAGGGCGGGATGCCGTTACTATTTCGGGTATCCCATCACACCCCAGAATGAAATCCCCGAATATATGTCGGAAAAGCTTCCGGAACTGGACGGAGGGGTCTTTATTCAGGCGGAAAGTGAGATCGCCTCAATCCATATGGTCATCGGCGCCAGCATGGCCGGAGGCAGGGTGATGACCTCCTCTTCCGGGCCGGGAATCAGCCTCAAACAGGAAGGCATCTCCTTTCTGTGCGCCCTGGAATTACCTGCGGTTATCGTCAATATGACCAGGGGAGGACCTGGCCTCGGCAATATCGCCCCTGCACAGTCAGACTATTTTCAGGCCACCAGGGGAGGGGGGCATGGCGATTACCGCACCATTGTCTTCGGCCCCAACTCCTGTCAGGAACTGGCAGATCTCACCTACGAAGGTTTCAATCTTGCGGATAAATACTGTATCCCTGTGGTCATTTTGGGAGATGGCATGATCGGTCAGATGATGGAGCCGGTTGAACTGCCTCCTGAAATCCCTTTGAAAAAATTGCCTCACAAGGATTGGGCGCTTACCGGAGCCAAGGGGAGGCCAAGTCGTTTCATCCGATCCCTCATTTTAGACCCGATCAAAGAGGAAGAGCATAACTGGAAATTGATGAGGAAATATGAAAAGATCGTCAGGGAAGAGGTGAGATGGGAGACCTATTTCGCTGACGATGCAAAGATGATGGTCATCGCCTTTGGCATTGCCGCAAGGATTGCCAAGGGAGCGATCAAAAGGTTGAGAGAAGAGGGGATTAAGGTCGGACTTCTCCGGCCCATCACTCTCTGGCCCTTTCCCTCTAAAGTGATCAGGGAATTTTCGAAAAAGGTGAAGCACTTTTTTGTCTTTGAGATGAATATGGGACAGATGGTGGAGGATGTGAAACTGGCCCTTGAGGGGAACGGGGAAGTCCATTTCCATGGCAGACCCGGTGGAGTGATCCTCACCCCCTTGGAGATTGCGAGAGTCATCTCCAGCCAGTACTATCAAAAGAGGCTGGGTTAAGAGCCTTAAAATTGGAGTATCAATTTAGCTGTTTGAAATCGTCTTATAAAATCCCTCCCAACCTCCCTTTGCCAAAGAGAGGGGAAAGATTTCCCCCTTTTGACAAATGGTTC
>DYHU01000343.1 GCA_020724025.1 Syntrophorhabdus sp.
TTAATGCTTTTTGCGGGTGGGAAGCGAGAGTTGTCTTCCGGACTCATGATAGGGAATCCCGAAATGTTCGTAGGCCAATTCCGTTGCCTTTCTTCCGTTCTGCATCCTTGCCACAAAGCCGATCTTGAGGAGAAAGGGTTCGATCATATCGACGAGCGTATCCGACTCCTCCTGAAGGGTTGCGGCGATCGCCTCCAGGCCCACCGGCCCTCCCTTATAATAGCGGATGATCGTCTCCAAGAACCTCCGGTCGAGGCTGGTTAGACCCATCTCATCCACCCCTTCCAGACGCAGCGCCCCATCGGTAATCTCTCGGGTGATCTTCCCTTCTCCGCGGATCTCCGCATAATCCCTCACCCTCTTGAGAAGGCGATTCGAAATTCTCGGTGTTCCCCTGGATCGCTTGGCGATCTCCTCGGTTCCTTCTCGATCGATGGGCACGCCCAGAAGGGCGGCAGAGCGTTTAACCACCCGGCATAGTTCCTCGAGAGAATAGAATTCGAGATTCCTCAATATTCCGAAGCGTTCTCGAAGGGGGGCTGAAAGGAGTCCGGCCCGCGTGGTGGCTCCCACGAGCGTGAACCGTTCCAGCCGATACCGGTGGCTTCGCGCATGGGCGCCCTTGTCAAAAATAAAATCGATACAGAAATCCTCCATGGCCGGATAGAGAAACTCCTCCACGATCTTGGGAAGGCGGTGGATCTCATCAATGAAGAAGACATCTCCCTTTTCCAGGTGGGTGAGGATGCTGATCAGGTCTCCCCCTTTTTCAATGGCAGGGCCCGAGGAGGTGATGATCCGGCCTCCCATCTCCGTTGCGATGATATGGGCAAGGGTTGTCTTCCCCAATCCCGGAGGGGAATGAAAGAGGATGTGATCGAGAGGTTCTCCCCGTTTCTTCGCCGCCTCGATCGCAATCTCTAAGGTCTCAACGACCTGTCCCTGGCCGATATATTCCAAGAGCCTTTTAGGTCTCAGGTCGAGGTAATTCTCGATTTCCCGCGTTTCCTGATCGGGCTCTCTTTCCTCTTCGGTCATCTTCATCTTCCTGCTCCCTTAGGGGAAGGTCCCCTTTTGACCCCGGTAGACCTCTTCAAAAAGTTCTTCGGGTGTGGAGATATTCGGATTCCTCAACATGGCTTCACTGACCAGTTTCTGTGCCTCGCCCATTTTGTGGCCGAGGTCTCTCACCAGAACATCCTCTACCTGTTTCTTAAAGTCTAAAACCTCCACCTCGACCGGAACCTGATCTTCTCTCATCAGGGCGAATTTCCCGACCTTTCCCTGAAGCGTGGCGATGATCTTATCCGCAGTCCTCCTTCCGACCCCCTTCAGGCTTTCGAGGGTCTTTGAATCCCTCTCCTCAATGGCTTTAGCAATCTTGGGGATGGGCAGGACAAGGGCTTTCACGGCCGTGAGCGGACCGATATCCTCCACTGTGATGAACTTCTCAAAGAACTCCTTCTCCGGTTCGTAGTTGAACCCGATGAGCGTGGGTTTGGGCTGCCTCTCCGTCTGGTGGTAATGGATGTAGAATTTGACGACCTCCCCATCCTCACCCGCTTTCCTGGATTGGATGGTCTTTCGAACAATGGCGGGAAGGAGGATCTCATAACCCACCCCATTGGCCAGAACGACCACCCGATCCTCTTCCTTCTTGAGCAGTTTTCCTTCGATGTAACGGATCATCTTTCTCCCGAGAATGTCAAATGCCAAAGTTCAAATGTCAAATCAATGACAAATGCCTTAATGTTAATTAATGTTAAAATGTTTCTGTATTTGAAATTTGGACCTTGAACTTTATTTGAACTTTGAGCTTTGATATTTGACATTTTATTTAATCCGTTTATAGATTATAGACCTTACCATTTAAAGTTTTTGCTTCGGGAGAGACCGGTCAGGGCCAGGGCAAGGGCGTCGCCGGCATGGCTTGACCCGAGGGACCCCTCAATCCTGAGGAATTGCCGTATTGCCCTCTCAATCTGTTTCTTATCCGCCCGACCGCTTCCGGTCAAGGCGCTCTTCACCTCTGTGGGCCTCACCTCAACGATAGGAATATCCATCTCTTGAGCGGCCAGGTAGATCACTCCCCGCACCTCTCCTAACTGAATGGCGGCCTTGGGAAATTGTTTCAGCACAAAGACCTCCTCGACCACAAGAAGGCCTGGCTTCCACTTCTCAAACAGTCCTTTGATTCCATCATAGATGATTTTCAGACGGAGGGAAATGGGGCAACCGGATTCTGTCCGAATGGCTCCCCAATCGCAGGCTTTCCCGCCCCGGGAAAGAGCCTCCACGACTCCAAATCCGGTCATCGCCAGACCAGGATCGATTCCAATCGCCTTCACAGGAAGATCTCCTCCGGATGTAAAAAAAGCCACCCATCTTTCTTGTGATGATACGGTGGCCTTTTCAGCAGAACAAAAAATTGGTTTTCAGGCACTGAGACGTTCCATCTCTTCGTCGGTGATATCAAAATTGGCATAGACCTTCTGGACATCATCAGAATCCTCAAGCCCCTCCATCAATTTCAACATCTGTTCTGCTTCTTTACCTGCCAAGCGGACGCTTGTTTGAGGAACCATCGTAACCTCGGCATAGTTGCACTTGAAACCTGTCTTTTCGAGTGTTCCCTTCACCTCTTCGAAACTTACGGGAGGAGAAGTCACTTCAAATTCTTTCCCTGTGTCTTTGACATCGAGAGCTCCCGCATCTAACGCCACTTCAATTAATCGATCTTCATCAGCCCCACTCTTTTCGATGGTAATCAATCCCTTCTTCTCAAACATCCACGAAACGCAACCGTTTTCGCCAAGGCTCCCATTGTGTTTGGAGAAGACATGTCTCACATCCGCCACAGTGCGGTTTTTATTGTCGGTTAACACTTCGAGGATCATCGCCACACCGCCTGGCCCATACCCCTCATAGATCAGGTCTTCATAGTGGACCCCTTCCAATTCTCCGGTCCCCTTCCTGATCGCCCTTTCGATATTGTCCTTGGGCATGTTCTCTGCCTTGGCGGCGAGGACCGCTGCTCGAAGCCTCGGGTTGGCATTGATATCCCCTCCCCCAAAACGGGCGGCAACCATGATCTCTTTAATGATTTTGGTGAAGAGCTTTCCCCGCTTGGCATCTGCCGCGCCCTTCTTTCTCTTAATGGTGCTCCACTTTGAATGTCCTGACATGTCACTTCGCTCTGCTTTCTGCGTTCTGCCTACTGCTTCCTGAAATCATGGTGGGCGCTACTGGATTTGAACCAGTGACTTCCTGCGTGTGAAGCAGGCGTTCTCCCCCTGAACTAAGCGCCCTGATGGTTCTATTTTATTAGATTATCTTTAAAAGTCAATGCTTGAAAAGAAAAATTTACCCAAGATAGTAACCTCTCAGTTGCGTAGGGTAATTCCATTTCATTGATAGTAGGGGTCGATA
>DYHU01000344.1 GCA_020724025.1 Syntrophorhabdus sp.
ATCGTCGATATCATAGGGAGACTTCCCTTCCCGGTCTGCCTGGAGGATCTTTGGATTAAAACTCATATATCCCAGGACAGGAAAATCGGAAAGGCTTTCTTCGATCACCTTTCGGTCCTCTTCGGAATTGACCTTATTGCCGACGATCATCATATTCTTAATCTTCAGGTCCTCTCCCAATTTTTTAATCTGTCTGGCTGTATTGATGGCCCTCTGCCCGGGTTCGACGACGATGACCAGGGCATCCACATGGCCTGTGCTTCCCCGTCCGAGATGCTCCAGACCTGCCTCCATGTCGATGATGAGCGCCTCGTCTCTCAGAACGAGGACATGGCGAACCAGATTCTTCAAGAGCACATTTTCAGGACAGAAACAACCTCCGCCTCCCTGTGGAATAGAGCCCAACAGAAGGAGTTTGACTCCCTGATAGGTCACTCCCAGTTCATCCGGAATATCGTCCACTTTTGGATTAAGTTTAAACATCGAGCCGAAGGTTCCCTTTTTCGATCCTGTTCTCTCTTCGATCAGAGAGGTCATGGAAGCAATCGGAGCAAGTCTGGCCAATGACTCCTTCGGGAGGCCAATGGCAGAGGCCAGGTTCGAATCCGGGTCGGCGTCGATTGCGAGAACCTTTTTCCCTTTCTCAGCTAAGATGCGGGCCATCACTCCAGCAAGCGTCGTCTTTCCAACCCCACCCTTTCCCGAAATGGCTATCTTCATCGGACCCCTTCTCCTAAAATAACTAAACAATCATATCCAAAAATTCTTCAAATGTCTAATAAGATGAACTCGTAAAAAGTCGTCATTCCCGTGAAAACGGGAATCCAGAAAATTCTAACTACATGAAAAGGCTGGATTCCTGCTGGAGTTTACCCCGTACTTTGATACAGGGCAGGAATGACAGAAAATGGCCTCCTCAGACTTTTTACGAGACCATCTAATAACGCTTTTAAATATCGTAATATCTCAGTTGCAGGGGGTCACAAAATTCCTGATAAAAATTTAATTACACCCGACAGGCAGGACATTCCTGTCCCGCCTGTATTGGAGGCGGGGTTATCCCGCCTCCAGCGGGACTATCGACTCCTACTATCAATTAGATGGAATTACCCTCCGTAACTGAAAGGTTACTAAATACTATTTGACAAATCGAATTCCAATCAATAATGATAAGGGGGTCATGAACAAGATGAACAAGAAGGCGTTGGCCCTCCTCAGCGCCGCCCATTTCGTCACCGACTTAAATCAGGGAGCCCTTCCTGCCCTGCTCCCCTTTTTCAAAGAAGCGCTGAACCTCTCCTATACGACGGCAGGCGCCATTCTTCTCTCTGCAAACCTGACTTCGTCCATTATCCAGCCCGTATTCGGGCATCTCTCGGATAGAAGACCGATCGGATGGTTCCTCCCTCTGGCCCCCCTCATCGCCTGCCTGGGCATCTCTGTATCCGGCTTCACTCCTCACTACTTCCTCCTTCTCGCCTGCATCATCGTGAGCGGCATCGGAATTGCGATCTTCCATCCGGAAGGGTTCAAAACAGCCCACTTTTTTACGGGTGAGAAAAAGGCAACGGGCATGTCCATTTTCGCAGTCGGTGGAAACCTGGGTATTGCCCTCGGTCCAATCTGGGCGCTCCTCCTTGTCACCTCCCTGGGTCTCCGGGGAACCCTCGGCATGATCGTGCCTGGAATTCTAATCGGGGGCGTTTTGCTTTTCAATATGTCAAAGATCACCTCTCCTGTGCAGACGGCTCACACAGAGGCTAAAAAGGAAGAAAAAAGGCCTCTTACAAAAGATCAAAAGCGAACTTTCTTTCTCCTCGTAAGCGTTGCCACGGTTCGGGCATGGGTTCAGTTCGGGATGGCAACTTATATTCCATTTTACTACATCAATTATCTCAAAGGAAACCCCCTCTATGCAGGAAAACTTGTCTCAACCTTTCTCATTTCAGGGGCGGTGGGAACGCTGATCGGCGCCCCACTGGCGGACCGATGGGGTCACAAGAAATTTTTACAGGTCACTTTGCTCCTTTCATTTCCTCTTCTCCTCCTTTTCTACTACAGCAGCGGATTCATCTCCTTCATCCTTCTCGGAATCGCAGGAATGGTCTTAATTTCATCCTTTGCCCTCACAACGGTGATGGGCCAGGCCATCCTTCCCCAGCATTTGGGGATGGCTTCGGGAATGATGGTTGGGTTTACCATGAGCGCCGGGGGAATCGGCGTCACCCTTCTCGGAACAATTGCAGATAATTGGGGCGTGCCCATGGCGATGAAGACGATTTTGATCCTGCCCCTGATCGCCTCTGGCCTCGCCCTGTTGGTAAAGTATCCTCTGAAATTGAAAGGAGAATGATGAAAACGATCCTGGTCACGGGCGGAGCAGGCTTCATCGGTTCCCATCTCTGCGAAAGGCTCCTTGAGGAAGATCATTCTGTGATCTGCCTTGACAACTTCGACAGCTATTACGATCCCAACTTAAAAATCAGAAATGTCGAGGAGATCAGCAAGAAGTATCCGGGGCCCTTCACGATGGTCACAGGGGATATACGGAATTGTGACCATCTCACAGAGACATTCAAAAAGAATCGGATCGATGTCGTTTTCCATCTTGCAGCCCGTGCTGGAGTTAGACCTTCGATTGCCGATCCCATCCTCTATGAGGATGTGAACTTAAGGGGAACGATCACACTCCTGGAGGTCTGTAAAGGATTGGGGATGAAAGACTTTATCTTTGCCTCCTCCTCTTCGGTCTATGGCGAGAATCAGAGAGTCCCCTTTTCAGAAACGGATCTTGATATCCAACCCATCTCGCCCTATGGGGCCACCAAGCGGGCCGGAGAACTTCTCTGCTATTCCTACCATCACCTCTACGGAATCCATATCGCCTGTCTCCGGATATTCACCGCCTATGGTCCGAGACAGAGGCCGGAGATGGCCATCCATAAATTTACTCGATTGATCGACCGGGGCGAAAAAATTCCAGTATACGGAGATGGCTCTTCCCGGAGGGACTACACCTATATTGATGACCTCATCGACGGAATGATGGCTGTCCTTCAACGCCATAAAGGATATGAGATTTACAATCTCGGAGAATCCCGGACCACTTCCCTTATGGAACTGGTGAACCTGATTGAAGAGGCCCTGGGGAAAAAAGCAAATATCGAAATGCTCGACTCACAACCCGGCGATGTTTCGATCACCTATGCGGATATCACCAAGGCAAGGCAGATGCTGAACTACCAACCCAAATTCAGCATGGAGGAAGGCATCAGAAGATTTGTGGAATGGTATAAAAAACGAAGTGACTAAAGTGTCAAGTGAACTAAAATGAGATTTCTGAAAAAGTTCAAAAATCTTTAATCAAGGGAGCGGAAAGAGGTTTTTTCAGAGCTCTTTTGAAAGATTGTTGAC
>DYHU01000345.1 GCA_020724025.1 Syntrophorhabdus sp.
TATATCCTCTCGACCTCATCGAGGACTGTCCGGACAAGACTGTCCACATCGAGTTCCTGCATGCGGTAGAGGTCATCCGGTTTTCCGGAGCTTCCATATCGGGTGATCCCCATCTTCCGGAAACGAATAGGCAGACCATGCTCTGCAATGACATTGGCGATGAGACTTCCCAAACCCGTTTGAATATGGTGATCCTCATAGGTGATCACTCTTCCGGTGTGAGCGGCTTTAAGGATTGCATCGATATCCAGATCGCTTAAACAGGAGATGCTGAGAACCTGGACCTCCACCCCTTTTTCTTTTAATTTCTTCCAGGCTTCAACAGCCCGGTAGACCATGCCTCCGGTGGTGATGATGGCTGCCTCCTTCCCGTTCCGGATCAGGTCGGCCTGACCATATCGAAACTCATACGAAGCGCCGAAGTAAGGGTTTCCCTCTTCGGAGAGAATAATCGGGATCGGGGAGCGTCCCATGGCCACGAGAAAATTCCCGGGGGTGCCAGCCACATATCGAATCACACGATCGGTCTGATTCGGATCGGCAGGGATGACGATTTTGTATCCGAAGAGGTTTCGCATCACACCGACATAGTCAATACATTGGTGAGTATTTCCATCCTCTCCGACATCCAGGCCAACGTGGGTGCAGATGAGCTTGAGGTTCGTCTCATTGATATCATTCAGACGGTGCTGGTTATAGGTCTCATCCACACCGAAAACTCCGAAATCGGCAAAGAAGGTGAGAAGGCCAACAGTGGAGATGGCGCCGGAGAGGGAGGCGGTATGGTGCTCCTGGATTCCGCCCTGGAAAAAATGGTTCGGAAATTGCTTGGCGAAGGCGGTCGTCTTTGTTGAAGGGGCTAAATCGCAATCAAAGACAGCGATTGGAAGAGAGCCATCCTTTCGGAGGTTGGCTTTGGCAAGGTCAACCAGGGCGTTTCCGAATGCGGAACGATTATCCAGCTTCTGGTCCTTTTCATAAGTTCTTGGATTTCCTGTTTGGACAGAAGGGATCTCAATCGGGTATTTAGGGGGAGAGTAGGTGAATTCACTTTTTTCACGCATCTGGCGATAACTATCCAAATTGTCTTCGACACCCAATTCCAGAATAGCCTTTTTATACTCTTCGAGGTTAAGAGCCCTTCCGTGATACTCCTCTTTCCCTTCCATGAAAGAGACCCCTTTTCCCATGATCGTATGGGCAAGGATCATCGTAGGATGTGGGGAGAGGGTGGCCATGCGAAGGGCTCCATAGATCTCCTGAAATTCGTGACCATTTACTTCAAGGACATGCCACCCATCTGATTCAAAATTTTTGATAATATTCTGAGGCATGATCTCTCCGGTGATGCCGCTGATCTGCCTTTTATTGTAATCGATGATGACGGTGAGGTTATCAAGACCATATTTGATGGCAAAACGGCGGGCCTCGGTAATCTGCCCTTTCTGCTGTTCGCCGCAACCCATTGCAACGAAGACATGAGAATCCCTTTTCAATACCTTCGCACCCAGGGCAAAACCGCACCCGGCTGACAGTCCCTGCCCTAAATTTCCGGTATTCCATTCGACTCCCAGCACTCCTTTCTCCACGTGTCCCTCAAAGGCAGACCCCGCCTTTCTGAAATTGGCAATCGCCGCATCGATTGGGAAAAACCCTGTTCTGCCCAGGGCGGCGTAAACACCGGGGGAAGTATGGCCATGGCTGATCACAATCCTGTCGCGGTTTGGGTCATGAGGAGATCGGGGAGAAACATTGGCAAAGGAATAGAGGACGAGATAGAAGTCAATGGAGGACATGGAGCCTCCCGGATGTCCGGAGCCAGCCAGGGTCGTCATCTTCAGGATATCGCCTATGGCCAACCTGGCCGATTCGGAGAGCCTCTTGATGGATGCTTCATCTATTTTTTCAGCCTGAAATCTTTTCCCGCTCATCTTTTCCTCCTAAAATTGTTACCTAAGTTGGGTAGGGAACGGTTTCAAACCGTTCCCTACAGCCCAGGTTAAAAATTTTCATTGTTTAAAGGTGACTTTACAATAAGGATTGAATTGATTGCAAGTCTCTTTTATGATAAGGAAATGATAGGGGCATTAGTGTAGTGCGTCATAAATTCCTTTGCTATATTTGTCATTCCTGCCCCGTAACAGAGTACGGGATAAACTCCAGCAGGAATCCAGACGCCGTCCCTGCGAAAGCAGGGAACCATAAACATAAGAAACTGGGTTCCTGTTTCCACAGGAAACCCTGGATGCCGCATCAAGTGCGGCATGACATGCCAATCAGAAGTAAAGAAGCGTTAGACGCACTACATTAGCGAGAGGCTGGAAGATGACAGGCATTGAATATAAAGGAAAGCGGATCCCCTGCCGTTTGATCATTTTTGATAAGGACGGGACACTGATCGATTTTTCAGCCACATGGGTTCCTTTGATTCGAAAGCGGGTTTCCTTCCTTTTAAAAAGGCTGGGGAAGAATGGAGAATTGGAGGCCTTCCTTTTGAGTTCATGGGGCATTGATCCCATCAGCGGAAAGGTTGATCCAAGAGGTCCCTGTCCTGTTTCACCACGCTCGGATGAGATCATCATCGGAACGATGGCGCTTTACCAGCATGGATATCATTGGGATGAATCAAAACAGTGGGTGGCCCAGGCTTTTGATGAGGCTGACGCAGATGGTGATTGGCGACAGAATGTCGTCCCCATCAAGGGCATTCAGACTTTCCTCTCCCATCTGAAAAGGGATGGGTTCCATACGGCCCTGGCAACCAATGACGAGCAAAAAGATACGGAAGCCATCCTCAATCATCTCGGCATGGACGGTCTGTTTGATATGATCCTCTGTTGGGGAGAGGTAAGCCCACCCAAACCCCACCCCGAAACCATCTTTACCATTTGCCAGAAGCTCTCTGTCTCTCCCCCTGAGACGGTGATGGTGGGGGATTCGGTCACAGATATGATGATGGGAAAGAGGGCAGGTGTGGCGTTGACTGTCGGGATTCTGGAGGGAGGCGTGACCCCTAAGGAGGAGCTCGAGAAGGTAGCGGATCTCGTCGTTGAATCAATAAAAGAGCTGAAATTCTACTAAATGCGGAATTCGCCCGCCTGCCAGAGCACCTGTGCGGCGGACAGGGATTGCAAATGTGGAATTTTCTCCGGGCTCGGTAGGGGCAATTCATGAATTGCCCCTACTTCGAACTAACATCTTATCTTCAGATTCTCCGGATCATAAAGGGGTTCTTTTTCAACAACGGCATCATACTTCTTCGCGGCCACTTCGATCTGTAATCGGGTTCCGGGTTTTGAATAATCAATGGGGAGATATCCATAAGCAATGGGTTTCTTAATGGTGTGTCCAAAGCCTCCGCTTGTGACCAGACCGATCACTTTGTCTCCATCGAGGATGGC
>DYHU01000346.1 GCA_020724025.1 Syntrophorhabdus sp.
GTGAAGTGCTCTATCCATTACAGGTTTTAGGTGGGATAGGCGTGATTGCGGCGGTTGTCCTTTTGCAGTTGGCTCGGGAAAAAGTATCGCCTTCAACTCCACTTGAGATTCGCCAGAAAGGATAAAAATTAAAGAAATATTATTTAATCCCCTCTCACCCCCCTTTTAGTCTCCGACCCAGAGCGGTCTCTGACCCGGAGGGAAAGGGTGGAATATTTTTCCTCCCTTTGGCAAAGGGAGGTCAGGAGGGATTTAAGGAGATGATTTTATAACCGATGTTTTACAAGATTCTTGCAGATATTGTTGTCCTGATCCATTTTCTCTGGATCGTCTTTCTCTTTCTCGGAGCCCTATGGGGAAGACGAAGCAGAACCGTAAAAATATTTCATTTCTCCGGCCTCGCCTTTGCTTTCATCATACAGATCTTTGACTGGTACTGTCCCCTCACCCATCTCGAAGCCTGGCTGAGAGCTAAACATAACCCCGATCTCACCTATGCGGGGTCATTCATCATCTACTATGTGGAGAGGATCGTTTATATAGAGATTTCCTCTACTATCGTTCTCCTTTTCACCATCCTGCTTTGCGGCTTTAATGGTTGGTTATATCTTTTTCACACCCTTAAGGTTGACTGGAAATGATAATTGGGTGAAAATAAATAAAATTCCCAAGCCTTATCCTCCCCCTTGATGGGGGGAGGATTGAGGTGGGGGTGGACATAACTTGCCCCCCCTCTCCCACCAAGGGAGAGGGAGATAATTTTATGTATTGTCTATGGTAATCAAAGAAAGGGATAAGACAATGGAGCAAAAGGACAAGAGGATGTTTGAGCTTTTCAAACGGTTGGTCGAAATCCCCGGCGGAAGTGGATTTGAGGAGAAGGTGATCGAGTTTGTCTCGGCGGAATTGAAAAAGAACATCTCTGATGTCTCCATCGATCCCATGGGAAACGTGATCGGGAAGATCGGGAAAGGAACAAGATCGGTGATGGTCTGTGTTCACACGGACGAGATGTGTCTGCTCGTCAAGTATATCGACCCAAGAGGCTATATTTTCTTCGCCCTCAACGGGATGTTCGATGAAAGGGTTTTGCTCAGCACAAAAGTGGATATCTGCACGGAGAAAGGGATTTATACAGGTGTGGTCGGAGTGAAAAATCGCCATCTGATGAGCCCCGAAGATCTCCAACGTCCGATCTCTGTTTCAGAGCTCTGGATCGATATGGGAGCAGAGAGCGCGGAGGAGGTGAGATCTTGGGGGATCGAAATAGGTGATCTCATTGTCTATCATCCGCATTTTCAATCCATCGGGAAGGACACCATCATCAGCAAAGCGATTGACAACCGGGCAGGTTGTGCCATCCTCATCGATCTGTCAGAAAGGATGAAAAAGGAAAAAATCGATTATCAATTATTTCTGGTGGCTGCGGTTCAGGAGGAGGTGGGTTCCAGGGGAGCCAAGGTTGTTGCCCAGGCTCTCGAGCCGGACATGGCGATTGTGGTCGACACCGTTCCTGCCGCTGATCCAATCACGCCTCCTCAACTGGCCACGGATGAGTGCGGAAAGGGACCGGTCATCCGCTCCATGGATGTTAATGCCCTCGGGCAAGGGACCATCTATTCGAAGAAGATCAGACAGCGACTTATTTCGACAGCCGTAAAGAATAAAATCCCTCACCAGAAAGACATCTTCCGGACATGGACCGACGCCTCCACTATCCACACTTCAGGCAAGGGGATCCCCTGCGGCGGGGTTTACATCCCCAGACGATACAGCCATTCCCCTGGGGAGCTGGTCAAATGGTTCGATGTGGAGAGGACAGCAGACCTGCTTTATCTCTTCTTAAAAGGCCTCCGCTCATCAGATATCAACGATTTAGTTCGGAAGGTCTGAACTGACTTTCATCTCAAATAAAATCGGCTCTTCCGACTTTTGTGTTGGCAATACTATACCGTTCACCTCGGTTGCGAGTCGAAGCGACCTGAGTCCCGCGAAGCACGGGATCGAAGGGTCAACAGAATTCAGTTGTTTCTAAGTAACCCCCTCTACCCACTTATTAAGAGTCTCAAAATTAAATTGACATGTTCAACAAAATCTCCCCTTGCCCTTTGCCCCCCGGGCCAGAGACCCTATGGGCCGGAGGCCAAAGAGGGGTATTTTGCCTCCCTTTGGCAATCTTTTTCCTGCCAAAGGCAGGCAAAGGGAGGTGAGGAGGGATTTTATAAAACAATGTCGTTATTATTATGAGACTGTTAATAAAACCCTGAAGAACCTAAAAACCAAATGAGGCATTGCCTCCTTCCTGAAAGTGAGATTGACAGAATAGGCTGAAAAGTGTAGATTTGTATTGGAAATGGTTAGTTGCCAAATGGCTGATGTCGCCTTAATACTATTATTGGCTCTGGAAGACGACACGGAGATTTCTCTAACGAAAATTCAGGGAATGTTATCATTTTATAATGAAGAAACGAGTATATGTTGAGACAACCGTGGTAAGTTATTTCACTGCCAAACCAAGCCGAGACATCATGGTCGCCGGTCACCAGGAGGCTACCCGGGAGCTTTGGCCTGAGCTTTTGGCCAAGTATGAAACCTACATTTCGGCGCTTGTGTACGACGAAGCCAGAAAGGGCGATCCCAAGCAGGCCAGTGTGAGACTAGCCGCAGTTGAGCCGTTCCCAATGCTCGACATTGATGACGAAGCAAGAACGCTTGCTGAAAAGATTATTGCCAGTAAGGGAATACCAGGTGAGTTTCCAGAAGACGCTCTTCATATTGCTGTGGCTGCCGTCAACGGTATCGAAGTTATTATCACATGGAATATTGGCCACCTAAACAACCCGTTCACCCGCAAGAAGGTCAGGGAAATTGTCGAAAGCGAAGGATACGCGTGCCCCGAAATCTGCTCACCTGAAGAGCTATTGGAGGTAGACAAATGAGAGACCCGATTGTAGAGGAAGTGCGAAAACATCGAATGGAGCATACTCGAAAATTCCGAGGCGATCTTTCTGCAATCTGTGTCGACTTACGTTCCGTTCAGAATGCTTCCGGACATAAAGTCGTTCGTCTTGTGCCCAGAAAACTGGAATCAACAAAGGCATCCATCCGACGCAAAAAAGCGCGCGGCTAATGCACACCGTTATCCACTCTTTGAGTTGGGAATCATCAACTTCCGAGGCCATACCAAAAGCGTTAAATCGGGCAAGAGAGAAGACTTTTCCCGGAGCAAGTAACAGCTTCTTCCTGTCTTCCTGGGGTCGGACCAAGCTAACCGTCTGATATTGTGAATGAACCATCAAATAATGATGCCTTTTTCTGGCTTATCTGTATTGATGTATTGATGGTCGCGGTAGGGACGCTGGTTACCCAGCGCCCCCCGCACAGATCCGTACGTGAG
>DYHU01000052.1:0-2167 GCA_020724025.1 Syntrophorhabdus sp.
CAAGCGCTTGACTTTGAAGGAACATTTATTTATAAATAAACCATGCAAATAACAGAAGAAATTAGAACCTCGCTAAGACGTGAATACATCTTCTGCTCAAATGCTGTTGCATTTTATAAAAGAGCACTAAAGGATTTTGAGCAAAAATACAATCTTTCTACACGGGCCTTCTTGAAGAAATTTGAAGCAGGCCAAATAGGGGATGACGCTGATTATTTCGATTGGTATGCTTTCACTAAACTTCTTGACCAATGGCAGAAAACCCAATCTGCCATCCGTTCAGCCATCCAGTGATAAAAAGTAATGCATACTCCCGATAACGTCATACCATCAACCGAGCCTTCCTTAAAAGATGTCATAAAAGAAATAAGCGCCGCCATCATTAGGAAACCTTAATCCATAAATAAATTTTACATGATAAGTTTATCACTCACGAACCATGAAAATAATAAGAACTTCCCTCCCCCTTCGATGCCTGCCTGCCGGTAGGCAGGGGGAGGAGTAGGGTGGGAGTGACCATGCGACTTATGATTACCCCCCCACCTTCATCCTCCCCCGCAAGGGGGGGAGGAGATTTTTGGGAGTTATATTTTACATGTAAAATAACTCCCAAAAATCCATTATTCCAATATTCCTGTAGTTACTTTGCTTTCTCTTTTAATGCCGCCAACACCTTCTCCGGAGTAATCGGTAGCTCTTTAATTCTCACCCCTATTGCATCATAGATGGCATTGGCGATGGCTGGCGCTGTGGGGACCAGGCCTGGCTCACCAATACCTTTGGCTCCAAAAGGTCCGAATTGATCATCTGTTTCGACCACGATGGGTTCAATATTGGGGACATCCTTCGCCGTCAGCATCTTATAGTCGAGGAAGTTCGGATTCATCACCTTCCCATTCTGCAGAATGAGCCTCTCGGTCAGGGCATAGCCGATTCCCATGGTTGCCCCTCCGTAAACCTGGCCTTCAAGGAGCATGGGGTTGATCGCCCTGCCCACATCGTGGGCCGCAATATATTTCAGAATTTTGACCTGACCTGTCTCCTTGTCCACCTCCACCTCAACACCATGTGTCCCGTAGGCATAGGTGACCGAAAGATTTCCCTTGAATTCCTTGTCGAGGTTTTCATTGGGAGGATCGTAGAAGTGTTCGGCCATGACCATTTTCCCGCCAGCGGCATAGTGGGCGGCCCTCAGTATTTTTCCTAAGGGGGACTTCTTTTCCGGATCGTTCTTCGAGAAGATAGTCCGATCCCGTATGTCCAGATTTTCAGGACTTTCTCCGAGGGATTTGGCCGCCACCTCGAGAAGCTGTTCTTTCACTTTTTTTGCGGCGCCTCTGGCTGAATTTCCAGCGACAAAGGTTGTCCGGCTGGCGTGGGCTCCCACATCCCAGGGGCAGATGTCCGTATCGGTATGAGTGACGACCACATCCTCTATTCTCACACCGAGTTCTTCGGCGACGATCTGGGCAATGACCGTGTCAGCTCCCTGTCCCATATCGGTCGCGCCAGTGATGATATTGACCGTTCCGAAGTCATCGATCTTGATGATCGTCCCGCATCCATCCGATTTGTAGACCCGGGCGCCTCCGCCCACATGGATCATCGACGCCATCCCAATGCCTCTTCCATCTCTTCTCCCCCGGTTCTGCCGCCAGTCCAGTTTTTGAGCTACGACATCGATGCATTCCCTCAGGCCGCAGGTGTTGATCTTGAAATTCTGCGGGGTGACTTCTCCAGGCGTATTGGCGTTTCTCATCCTGAAGTCCAGGGGATCGATTCCGGCCATTTCAGCAAGGATATCGATCTGGGAGTCGATGGCAAAGGTGGCCTGGGGATTTCCATATCCTCTCATGGCCTGTGACCAGGTATTGTTGGTATAGACGCATTTCGCCACATAACGGACATTGGGAACTTTATAAAGGGAGGAGATGGGCATCATCATGACCGAAGGCGTGGTGGCTCCCCAGGAGGTATAGGCTCCATTGTCGAGCGTCATCCGGATGTCGCGGAAAGTCAATGTCCCATCTTTTGTACAACCCTGGGCAATATGAATGATGGCGGGCTGTCTGGGGGAGGTAGCAAAGAACTCTTCTTCACGGGTGAAGATGATCTTGACGGGTTTTCGGGTCCGGTGGGCTAAAAGGATGGCGATATATTCATAGGC
>DYHU01000052.1:2267-17366 GCA_020724025.1 Syntrophorhabdus sp.
TCTTGACGGGTTTTCGGGTCCGGTGGGCTAAAAGGATGGCGATATATTCATAGGCATAGGTGTCGAGCTTGCTTCCGAACCCTCCACCGATCATGGCTTTGATCACCCGGACCTTCTTGCCCTGCAATCCCATGGCCGAGAGGGCATCGAGGTAGTCTTTCTGCGCCAGGGAGGGGATCTGCGTATTGCTGTGCATCGTGAGATTATTTTTCAGGTCGAATTGTGCTACGCATCCGCTTGTTCCCAGACAGCAGTGGGTGACCCAGGTCACTTTGAAACGGTCTTCCGCTACATAGGCTGAGTTTTTTCTTGCCTCATCCACATCTCCCGTAATCAATCTCCAGGGGAGGTTGAGCACATTGGTCGGTTTCTTCTCCTTTCCACCCACATGTTCTTCATGGATGAGGGGGGCTCCTTCCTTCATCGCCTCCTCAGGATCAAATATCGCCGGAAGGATTTCGTATTCGACCCTGATGAGATGGATGGCCTCCTCAGCGATGTCCGGATCGATCGCGGCCACAGCGGCAACCTCATCGCGGTAGGACCGGACCTTATTGGCTTTGAGCGGGGGGTTATCCTTGTAAACCCCGAATTTAATGGGAGGGATGTTGTAGCCCGTTAAAACCGCCTTCACCCCTGGAAGCCTTTCCGCCTCAGAGGTGTCGATCCTCAATATTCTTGCGTGGGGATGGGGGCTGTAGAGAATCTTTCCGTAAAGCATCCCTGGCACCTTGAGGTCGTGGATATAGACCGCCTTTCCGGTGACCTTCTCCTCAGCATCCATCTTGGGAATCCGCTTTCCGATATTGATAAAGTCCTGCATAAGTCCTCCCTCCAATTATTTCGGATTTCGGAATTTCCCCCCCACCCTCTCCCTCCCCCTCGAGGGGGGAGGGTTGGGGAGGGGGTGCCGCAATCCGCAATCCGCATTCCGCAATGCATTATTGTTCACTCACCGCTTTGATGGCCTGGATGATCTGGAGATAACCCGTACAGCGACATAAATTTCCGGCTATTCCATGGCGAATCTCTTCCTCCGTAGGTTTCTTGTTCTCGTCCAGAAGGGCTTTCGCAGAAAGGACCATCCCGGGCGTACAAAAGCCGCACTGGATTGCTCCGTATTCAACAAAAGCCTTCTGGATGGAGTTGAGGTTTCCCTGGGCATCGGTCAGGCCCTCGATCGTTGTAACATTTTTCCCCTCGGCTTCGAGTGCAGGAAAGATACAGGAGTTGACCGTTTTACCATTGAGGAGGACCGTGCAGGCGCCGCACTCGCCCATGCCACATCCTTCCTTTGTTCCGGTGAGTTCGAATTTATCCCTCAGGAGTTGCAACAGGGTGAGATGAGGTTCGATCTCTAACTGGACGGGTTCGCCGTTCAAGGTGAAGTGGATGGTTTGTTTACTCATAGAATGCTCCTTTCAGGATCGCTGCGCTTGAGGATCGCTATCGCTTAAGGTTAAAGGCAAAATCTTTTGGCCTCAAGCCTCAAGTCTCGCAAGCGAGACACTCCTCCATCCTCTATCGAAGACTACCATAGCCTTACCGGAAAGACAGTCTCTTCTGGTCTCAGCACTCTCTCTATGGATTTCATCGCCATGCGTTTCACCAGGACCTTGATCATGTCTCTACGGTACCAGGCCTCGCTCCGGAGGCTATTCCTGGGCTGGGCTTCTTTAACAGCAGTTTCGGCAACTTCCTCCAAGAGCTCGTCACTGATCTTCTTGCCCCTCAAAAGATTCTCAGCCTTCGTCGCCCTCATCGGCGTGGGAGCGGCCACTCCCAGAGCGATTCGGGCTTCTTTACAGATTACTTCATCTCCCTCAAGGGAATGGAGAACCGTTGAGATAGGGGAGGCGGTGCAGAGAAGATCAGAGCAGGTCACGGTCCCCTTATCAAGGGAGAGAAGGACGGCAACTCCGAGGATGGGAAGATCCAGCGCCTGCCGTCTCTGGTGTTTCCAGTAAGCAGAGCCTGTGTTGGGAAGGGGCTTGGGAATTAAAATCTCTGTCAGAATCTCGCCCTTCTCTAAAACCGTTTCTCCCGGCCCGGTGAAGAATTGCTCGATGGGAAGGATCCTTTCGGTCTTCATACTCTTCAGTTTGACCTGTGCGCCCAGAGCAAGGAGGGGTGCGGCGGTATCGGCCGAGGGAGCGGCCGTAACGATATTTCCTCCAATCGTCGCCACATTGCGGATCTGGACAGAGCCAAGGACATCCGTTGCATCGGTCAGGGCAGAAAAATCTTTCCGGATCAATTCTGACTTTTCAATGGCGCGGTGAGTAACCAACGGGCCAATCCTGAGCATTCCGTTATACTCCATTTGATCCAATCCCGGGACCCCTTGGAGGGAGATAAGGACATCCGGAGACAGCTTCTTCTGTTTGATCATAACGATGACGTCCGTTCCCCCTGCGATGAGCCGGGCTCTATTCCCGTATTGATCCAGAAGGATGAGCGCCTCATCGAGGGTATGGGGCTTGAGGTAGTCAAACCTTTTCATAGAGACCTCCGTTTCTCACGATAATCCTTGCCGAGATAAGCCTTCCTGACTTCTTCGTTCTCCATCAAAGCCTTTGCTTCCCCTTTCAGAGTAATTCTTCCGGTCTCGAGCACATAGCCCCGATGGGCAATCCGGAGGGCGGCCTTTGCATTCTGCTCAACGAGAAGAATCGTCGTTCCATCCTCCTGCAATTTGCAGATGACATTAAAAATCTCCATAACGATCAGGGGAGCCAAACCCAGAGAGGGTTCATCCAGGAGCATCAACCTGGGTCTTCCCATGATGCCCCGGCCAATGGAGAGCATCTGTTGCTCCCCGCCGCTCAATGTGCCGGCTTTTTGTTCCCTTCTTTCCTTAAGAATGGGGAAGAGTTCCATCACATAGTGGAGGTCTTTTTCAATATCTTTTCTCGATTCTCCGGAGAATCGGAGAAACGCCCCCAGTTCCAGATTTTCGAGAACAGTGAGGGGACTGAAGAGTTGCCGTCCCTCGGGGACCTGAACAATTCCCAGGGCAACGATTTTCTCCGGAGAGATTCGGGAGATCTCGATCTCATTGAAACGGATCGATCCGGTGCGGGGCGGAGTGACGGCAGAAACGGTGTTCAGAAGGGTCGACTTGCCCGCGCCATTCGAGCCGATGAGGGCAACGATCTCCTCCTTTTCGATATGGAGGGAGAGGTCTTTCAGTGCATGGATCTGACCATAGTAAGTATTGATCCGGTCAATGGCGAGCATTCCTCATTCCTCTCCCAGGTAGGCCTGAATCACTTTTGGATCCTTCTGGACCTCTTCGGGGGTTCCCCCTGAGATCTTCTGTCCATAGTTGAGGACCGTAATTTTGTCGGAGATCCCCATCACCAGGTTCATATCATGTTCGACCAGGACGATCGTGATTCCCATCTTCTTTATCTTCAATATCAGTTCCGCCATCTCCTCTGTCTCCCTGATGTTGAGACCTGCGACAGGTTCGTCCAGGAGGAGGAGTTTTGGTTTTCCAGCGAGGGCCCGGGCGATCTCGAGACGCTTCTGCTCCCCGTAGGGAAGGCTGGAGCTGTGCCAGTCTGACTTGCTTTCGAGATGGAAGAAGCGGAGCAGGGAGGCCCCCTCTTCGGCTACCTGCCTCTCCTCCCTTTTCACCTTTGGAAGATGGAGGAGGCAGTTTAGAAATTCTGATTCGGTCTGGGTATGAAGGCCGACCATGACATTCTCAAGGACGGTCATGTTGTGAAAGACCTGAAGGTTCTGGAAAGTCCGGGTGATTCCCTGATAGGCGATATGGAACGGTTTGAGTCTGGAAATCGTCTTTTCTTCGAAGATGATCTTTCCGGAGGTGGGAAGATAAATTCCTGTGATGAGGTTGATCAGGGTGGTCTTGCCTGCACCGTTAGGCCCGATGATCGCCGTGATCTCATTCCGTCTGACCTCAAACGAAACGTCGTTGAGGGCGGCGACCCCGCCAAATAACTTCCGAATCCGATCCACCTTCAGTATGATTTCAGAATTCATCGTTTCAAATTAAACCTAAATTGAGCGATTCTTTTTGAAATACCCTGTAGCCGCCCCGTTTCTTCGGGACGTTTTAAAATCATCTATTGCCTGCCTGCCGCAGGCAGGGGTGATTCGTAGGGCAAGGCTTCAGTCCCGCCACTGGCGGGACATTATAAGCAACCCTTAAAGGGTTGCCCTACGATTAAATTTAGGAAAATCGCTCAATTCAAATTAAAGATATTTGAAAATTTCCCTCTCCTCAGTGGCTGACCTTAGCACACACTTGACACAGGGGCCATTGTAAGTGTTTGATTTTAAAGTAACTTTTTTTAATTGTAAAATGTCGAATAAGGAATATCGAATGCCGAGGCGAACTCTTCGTAATTCAACTGTTCTTTATTCGATATTCAATATTCAATGTTTTTCAATAGTTACAACCATCCCCCAAAATACCCCCTGTGTCAAGTGTGAGCAAGGATCAGCCTCAGTGGGAGGGAGGAGAATTTTCAATCAGGGTTTTCACCTTTCGCCTTCGGTAGAAGTTATAGAAGCTGACCACAATCCCTTCCGGAAGAAAGACGAGGACAAGGGTGAGGATGGCGCCATAGACGATGATATTAAATTTTTCCGCAACATGGAGGATCTCCGAAAGGACGGTCAGAATGCCTGCTCCGAAAAAAGCGCCCCAGACACTTCCCATCCCTCCCACGATGACCATGGTGACCACCTGGATGGAGTAATAGAAATCGAAACTCCTCGGGCTGATGAATGTGAGGTAGTGGGCATAGAGGCTTCCTGCAAGAGAGGCAAAGATGGCGCTCAGGACAAAGACCTTGGTCTTGTATTTATCCGTATCGATTCCTAAGGTGTTGGCGGCCACTTCACTGCCGTGGATGGCCTTGAGCGCCCTCCCCACACGGGAATTGACCAAGTTAACCGAGACGAGAATGCAGAGGAAGGCAAAGGCCCAAATGAGGTAGAAGTTCTTAAGGTCATCATTGAAGACGAGTTTCCCAATGGAGAGATGGGGGATTCCGGGGAATCCGGAAGGACCGCCGGTGATTCGGTCCAATTCGACCATGAAGATATTTACGATAATGCTGAATCCGAGCGTGGCCATCACTAAGTAGTGGCCCTTCAATTTGAGGGAAGGGTAACCGACGAAGTAGGCGACCATCCCGGTGATGATCATGGCCAAGACGATGGTCGGCCATGGAGGGAATCCGTAGGTGGTGGTCAGAATGGCGGAAAGATAGGCCCCCATCCCGTAGAAGGCGGCATGGCCCAGAGAGATCTGCCCAGCAAAACCGATGAGCAGATTGAGGCCGACGACCACAATGGTATTGAGGCCGACGACATTCATCACGATGAAGTAGTATTTATTTTTTACCAACAGGGGGATGAGGATGATGCCCAGGGCAAACAGGAGAAAAAATAGACTTTCTTTTCTTCTAAAGAATGGTCCCATCGATTTTCGACTCACGCCTCAGGGCTTAAGTGTCGCGCTTTTATACTCGCTCTGACTCACCATAACCTAAAAGTCCTGTCGGTTTGAAAAAGAGCACCATCAGGAGGATCAAAAAGGCAAAGGCATTCTTAAATTTGGAAGAGATCAATCCGGCGCCGAGGGATTCCAGCACCCCGAGTGCCAATCCTCCGACAATGGCTCCCGCATTGTTTCCATAGCCGCCAAGAATGGCGGCAGAGAACCCCTTCAGGGCCAGCATGATGCCGGTGTCATAGGAGGTCGTGGTGATGGGCGCAATGATCATTCCCCCCACGGCGCCGATTCCTCCACTCATGGCAAAGGAGAGCAGGACCATCCGGTTGACGCTGATCCCCATGAGCGAGGCGGCCTTTCGATTGACTGCTGTTGCCCTCATTGCCTTCCCGATCAGGGTTCGATGAAAAAAGTATTGAAGGAAGATGACGACTCCAATCGTGATGCCGAAGATCCAGAGATGTTGTGGAAGGATGGCCGCGCCTAAAATATGGATGACTTTCTCACCGGAAAAGGAGGGAAGGGGGACATTATCAGGCCCCCACGCCAGAAGCGTCGCTCCCCGGATGGTGGAGGAGAGGCCGATCGTGATGAAGACGAGAACGATGATGGCTTTCGATTTGGCGACCCGGATGGGTCCTCTTTCGATGAGAGCGCCCAGAAGGATAACCGTTGTCATCGACAGAAAAAAGGAGAGGAGGAGGGGAATTCCCAGAACCGAATAATAGGTATACATCATCATTCCGCCCAGCGTGACAAATTCACACTGGACGAAGTTGACGATCCCCGTGGCATTGTGAATGATATTAAATCCGAGGGCCACCAGGGCATAGATAGCCCCTATGGTGAGGCCGGTTAGAACATACTGCAGAATCTGCTCATAAAGTTCCATTGTTATCCATCTCTGATTGTGAAAAGAGTTGCGATTGGCCGCATAAAACTGGCCGAAGTCCCAGTCAGGGACTTCGGCCTCTGTTTCTATTCGACCAGTTTAAATCTTCCCTTCTCCGCTTTCACCAGGGCGACATCTTTCACCGTTGTCCCGGTGTGGTCTTCGGGGGAGAGGTTGTAGACACCGCTGAGTCCGACATAGCCCTTCATTCCTTCGAGGGCATCCCGGATCTTGGCCCTGTCAGGTCCTGCCTTCTTAATCGCTTCGAGGAGAAGGTAGGCCGCATCCGCTCCGTAAGCCACCATCGTTCCAGGGACGTCTTTGAAACGTGTTTCATATTCTTTGATGTAATCTAAGAGTTTCTTCTTCTGAACATCCGCATCAGGGAGTTGATCCGCCACAACGATCTTGGTCGAAGGCATCATCACCCCTTCTGCGGCATCGCCGGCCAGTTTAAAGAAGATGGGCTCGGCGGCGCCGTGGCATTGAAAGAGGGGGACGGTAATGCCCAAGGCGCGGGCGTTCTTGATCGTAATGCCCATCGGTGGACCAATGGTCCAGATGATGATGGCCTGAGGGCCTCTGGCATTGATTCGTGTCAACTGGGCAGTCATGTCCACATCTTTCATGTCAAAGGTCTCTTTTGCCACCACCTCAAATCCAAGTTTCCCTGCGAGCCGATCCACAATGGCCGCCCCATCCTTTCCAAAGCCGTCAGAGGCATGGAGAAAGCCGACCTTGGTGAGGTTATGCTTCTTCAGATAGAGAGCAATACGTTCCATAGCATCCGCAGCCCGGTAGGGCGATTTGAAGACCCATTTTCTTACGGGCGTGATGATGACATCTCCACCGGCATGCATGAAGGTGGGAATTCCCTCTTTTTCGAGCGTGGGAATCATGGCCATTCCCGTATCGGTCCGGGTAGGTCCGATCAGGGCGACGATCGGTTGCGTCTCGACCATCTTTTTAAGAACCATGACAGCCTTGGTGGGATCGCTTTCATCGTCACCGACTACCATCTCGATCGGTCGGCCCCCCACACCGCCTTTTTTGTTAAATTCATCGATTGCGATCAGAACGGAATTTCTCTGTGCTGCCCCGATGTGGGCTCCTGGGCCGGTCAGGGAAAAGATCGCTCCGATTTTGATGGGTTCGGCTCCATAGCCGACACCCGAAGAGAACATGCAGAATCCCAAAACAAGCATCATCAATAATCCTCTTTTCATATTTTATCACCTCCGGAATAATGGATAGTAAAACGAACCTGAAACTTCCTTCTTCTTCCTTAAGATTTAACGACAAGATTTAACGACGGGCATCCCCCCTTTTTGATGGTTTATGTTCCAATTGTCTTGTCAAGTCACCGGTCAAATTTACTGGATACTGTATACAGTAATATCAATCTTGTCAAGTTCTTTGTCCGGTCTTTGCCTCTCCGTCCACATTCATAACCCTAAGACTCTTCCCGATGGTCAAAAACCCGTTTGCTCTTTCGCTCCGACCTCGGAAGCGAACCATAATCAACCATCTCCACCTTCCCGCTCACCAGAATCTGTTTTTTTATCTCTTCCTCGATGGCGCTGGCAAGGATCGTATCTCCTGCCGGATCACCTCCTTCTACTCTCTCCACTTTAACAGTCATATAGTCCTTGCCGTCCTCTTTCCGGCTGAGATGAATCTGATATTCACTCCCAACGCCCTTTGAGTTTGAGAGGATGTAATCGATCTGACCGGGATAGATGTTGACCGCCCTGATGATGAACATATCATCCGATCTTCCAAGGAGGCGGTCATGCATGGGAAGGATGGAGCCGCAGGAACACCGTTTTGGAATGAGCCGGGTGAGGTCCCGGGTGCGGTAGCGGACGAGGGGGGCGGCTTCCTTCCTCAGGGTGGTGACCACCATCTCACCGGTTTCTCCGGGTTGGACCGGGGCAAGGGTTTCAGGGTTGAGGAGCTCAAGGATATAATAATCGGCCCAATAATGAATCCCTTCATGATGGATACAGTCAATACCGGTCCCTGGTCCGTAGAGTTCGGTGAGGCCAATGATGTCGAAGACATGGTCCACACCCAGAAGCTCCTTCATCCTCGTCCTCATGGCTTCGCTCGAACGCTCCGAACCCATAATCACTTTTTTTAAAGCGATCTTTTCTTTGAGGCCTCTCTTCTCGATCTCTTCTCCCATGAGGAGGGCCATGGAAGCGGTCGCACAGAGGACGGTTGATTGGAAGTCCTCTAAAAACTGGCACTGCATATCTATATTCCCGGGACCGATCGGAATGGCTACGGCGCCCAAACGTTCAACTCCTAACTGAAATCCCACACCGGCTGTCCAGACGCCATATCCCACGGCAATCTGGACCCGGTCCTTTGTGGTCAGGCCGACCATCTCATAACAGCGGGCAAACATGTCGGCCCAATCATTGATATCTTTTTGGGTATAGCAGAGGACCTTTCGCTTGCCTGTTGTTCCTGAAGAGGCGTGAATGCGGACGATCTTCTCGAAAGGGACTGAACGCAGAGGAAAGGGATACCCCTCCTGCAGGTCTTTGGCCGTGGTGAAAGGAAGCTTTGATATGTCCTTTATGGTTTTTATATGCTTCGGTTTGACCTCTGCTTCGTCGAATCGCTTCTGGTAAAACTCGGAATTCTTATAAACGTGATTGACCGTCCATTGAAGCCCCTCTAACTGAATCCGCTTGAGTTCTCTCTCTGTTCGAATCTTCGGCATGAAACTTCTTTTCATATTTCCCTCCTGCGATAACCGGAAACCATCGTATTAAAAAATGGATAATCAGTCAAGCGAAAAGGGTCACATGAGTTAATTCCTCAGTTTCGAGTGGTAAACGTCCCAGCGAGTATGTAGCTCAGGGCTCTAGTCCCGCCCTGGCGGGGGAAAATCAGCCCTGCCCGCCCCGCTTCGCGGAGCGAGGCCGGGGAAGGGCTGAGTTACATGTTACTTCGAACTGGCAGAAAGGATCCCCCTTTGCAAGACAGAGTATTTCATTTGTCACGCTCTCCTTATGAAAGACGACTGAGGCCATCCCGGTCAGAACTCCACATATCAAATGGCAGACAGGAGTCGTCGAGGGTCCATAAGCCTCTGCAAAAGGGGAGTGATAGACCCTGACGGAGAGCTCCTTTTTGATAAGATCGAACCCCTTTAATTCAAACCTTCCCCAGCCGATCTGAGGGCCCATTTCAATCATAAACTGGACAATCTCCTCATCGGAAAAATGAAACACTTCCCGATACCTTTTGGATGAGAGACTCCCTCCCTGGAATCCACTCTGAAAGAGAATTCGGTCAGCCTTATCCCCAAGCTCTTTTTCAATCTCTTTCTGGAAGGTTGCTAAAACTTCAGGCCTGATGAGGAGATAACGGACTTCTTTATAAAAGAGTCCTCCCTTCTCCGGAGCAAAATAGAGCTCTTTAAGAATCTTATTTTCCATTTCTCCCTCTCATGCTTATTTTCTCTTTGTCCGAAATGGTCCTTTTATGATGAGTTGGTTAAGCCTGATCTTTCTCCATGGGTTTCAACAGGCGTCGCCCTTCTTTTGAGCGAAGGGACCCCTGCTGGGTGATGGAAATAAGGGCCACGGATCCCACCACCATCGATGCGGCGATAAAGATGCGGAAGGTGAGCATCTCCTCAGCCAGGAAATAACCGAGCAAAACAGCGACAATTGGATTGACATAAGCATAGGTGGAAACAAGCGGGGTTGGGGCAGAGCGAAGCAGCCAGGTATAAGCGGTGAATCCAATCCATGACCCGAATACCACCAGATAAAGCCATCCGAGCCAGGAGGACCTGGAGATCGAAAGCAAACTGAGGCGTCCTAATTCCCCGGTCAGAATTCCCAGGACGAGCAAGCCCAATCCTCCGGCCAGCATCTCCATTCCCGTTCCAAGCAGAGGGGAAGGGGGAAGTTTGGCCTGACGGCTGTAGAGGGACCCGATCGACCATAAGAGGGAGGACAGCACCAAAACCCCTGCTCCTGCAGGATCAATGGTCTCTTTCGCGCTCACAGATTGAAGAGGGTCGATCAATATGACAATACCGACAAAACCGAGCCCCACCCCAGAATTGCCCATCGATTAGGCCTTCGCCCACCCGGATGAAGCATATCAATGAGGATCATCCAGAGCGGGGCGGTTCCAACAAGCAAGGCTGTGACCCCCGATGCCACCCACTGCTCGGCCCAGACGACACCCCCATTGCCGCCTACCAGCAAAAAGGCGCCGATCACCGCTGCGGACCGCCACTCCTTCCAGGAAGGCCGTTGATCCCCGAAGGCCCGTCTGACCAGGTAAAGCACGGAGCCTGCAATGAGAAAACGGACGCCGGCCATCAAGAAGGGCGGCATCGTCTGCACGGCAAAACGGATTGCCAGATAGGTGGAACCCCAGACAATATAGACACTGATCATCGCAGACCAGATAATAAAGGGGGAGGGTGAACCTGGTTTCTCGGGCGACGGGTTTATCAGCATCCTGGAAATCCTTCCGATGGAAATTTCCATCGGGCACCCTTTTACGCTGTCTGAAGGGAAAAGGCTTGACAACCTATTTCGGACGATATATGATGGGGCACCTTTTTGGATACAGTATACCGGATTGTTTTTAGAAAGCAAGGAAGAAAGGAGGTGATAAGGGATCTTGACCGGATAATGACAAAGGAATTTGCCGCCGCAGTTTATTAAAAACCCCTCATTCTATCTGACCAAAGATAGATCTCCCAATTGGGGAGGGGGGATGATCGAAAAGGAGGGAATGATGAAAAATGTTATCACTCTTTTATTTGCCATCGTAATCATAAGCTTTCTTTATGCTCCGGCTGGTTTAGCTCAAGTGATGGAACTGAAAGGTGTATCCTTTCTGCCGAAGGATCACCGTCTCTGTGCCATGATTCCCGTATGGGTCGACAGGGTGAACGCTGAAATGAAGGATGTTTTAAAGATTACATGGGTCGGTGGACCGGAGGTCACCCCACCCTTTGAACAGCCCGAAGCCATCCGAAAGGGGATTTTGCAGATCGGGTTTATACCTGCGGCCTACTATATGGGCCTCCTTCCTGAAGCGGATGCCATCTCCCTTTCGAAATACGATTTTGCAAAGGAGAGAGAGAAGGGCGGGGTCTGGGATTACTTTGTTGAAAGGCATAAGAAGATCAACATGACGATCCTGGGAACATGGCTATATGATCCCTTCCTTCTCTATGTGAAGAAGCCCGTGAAAGGCATTGAGGAGCTCAAAGGGCTGAAGATGAGGACAGCGGCCAAATATGACAAGATGATGCTAAAGCTGGGCATGGTTCCGGTCACGGTGGCCTTTGGGGAAACCTATACGGCTCTCCAGCGAGGGGTGGTGGATGGATTCGGATGGCCCACCATCGGGCCGAGGGAATGGGGATGGCTCGAATTCTCGAAGTATGTCATTGATATTCCTTTCTATACGAGACAGAACACTTTTTTTGTCATGAACCTCGACACCTGGAACAAATTGCCCAAAGCCGCTCAGGAAAAACTCACGGAGATCACCATCAAATATGAACCGGAGATGAAGGCCTATTTTGAGAGGGAGATAGAGAAGGAGAAGAAAGAGATGGAGAAGATTGGGTTGCAGAGGATAAAATTCTCCCCAGAGGATACCAAGAAGTATATCGATTCGGCCAATTATGCGTTCTTAGATGATCTGGAAAAGAAGGTGCCTGAAGAGGTGAAAGTGATCAAGAGGTTGATGGGATATTAAAAAGCACCAAAACGCAAGCAAAAATATTTGAAATTTCCCTATCATCCCCTCCCCCTTTCGATGGGGGAGGGTGAGGGTGGGGGTGGACAAAAAAGATATGGTCTGAATTTGGTCCCCCCTCCTCTTCATCCCCTCCCACGTTGGGGAGGGGAGGTTTTTTTGTTTAATTTTGTTTAATAATGTTAGAGATAGATCCTCAGACTTTATTGTGTAGAAATCCAACGGGCCAAATCAGCATATTTCAGTAAAGCGGGGGGATGCCTGACGCATCCCCCCAAGTTTAAGTGGGTATAAAGCATGGATCGATTTTTTGAGAATCTTGAAAAGGTCGTGTCTGTTATTTGTAAAGTTTTTGTCTTTTTTGCTTCACTCATGATGGCCGCCCTGGTCGCCATTGTTTGCATTGACCTTACCCTGAGGTATTTTTTTAATGCTCCCCTTCTATGGGGCACGGAGGTCACGGAGATATTTCTCTTATACATCACCTTTCTTGGAGCGGCCTGGGTCTTTAAAGAGGATGGCCACGTGGTCGTGGATGTGTTTGTCGGCCAGGCGAAAGGAAGGAGGAAGAAGGTATTGATGGTCATCAGTTATTTTCTGATCGCCATCGTCTCCGCTGTCCTCATCTATTATGGTTTTTATGCCACTTACGATCATTACAAAAGAGGGGTATTCAACCCGACGATTCTGGAGACCCCGATCGCTTTAATTATTATGATCATTCCCATTGGAAGCACCCCGCTTTTTTTTGAAGTTCTGGTCAAAGGATGGAAGCTGTTAAGGCATTAAGAAATCCAAATGCCAAAGTTCAAATGTCAAATCAATGACAAATGACTTAATGTCAAAACTTTTTGGTTTTTTGGAATTTAGATTTCAATTGAACTTGGAATTTTGACATTTGACATTCAGCTTTTGAGGTTCTGATGGATTGGCTGACCTTATTCATCATCATTCTTTGTTCACTGATAGGCCTCTTCTTTTTAGGCGTCCCTGTTGCCTTCTCCTTCCTCTTTATTAATATTCTCTTCGCCTATCTCTTCTGGGGAGACGCAGGTCTGACCCAACTCATTTTAAGCGTCTTCAGGTCGATCACCTCTTTTTCTCTCCTTCCCGTGCCTCTCTTCCTGCTGATGGGAGAAGTCATGTTCTTATTCGGGATTGCTCAAAACATGATGGAGACCATGGAAAAGTGGATGGGGAAGGTGCCTGGGAGGCTAAGTCTTCTTGCCGTAGGGGGTGGGGTTCTATTTGCCACCCTTTCCGGTTCTGCCATGGCGGGATGTGCCATGCTCGGGCAAACCTTACTTCCAGAGATGGAGAAGAGGGGATATAAGTATCAGATTACGCTGGGCCCGATCATGGGCTGTGGGACCCTTGCGGCCATGATTCCGCCCAGCGCTCTTGGGGTGTTGCTGGCCAGCCTCGCACAGATCTCAGTGGGAGATTTTCTTCTCTCCATCATCTTTCCCGGCCTTCTGATGGCCGCCTTATTTGCAACCTATATTGTCGTGAAGTGTGCTTTAAATCCCCAATTGGCGCCGGAATATGAAGTGGAGAAGATTTCGCTGGGGGAAAAGTTGAAGCTCACCGCAAAGTTTATTCTGCCCCTGGGCCTGGTGATCTTTTCGGTGATCGGCCTCATCATCTTCGGGATTGCAACTCCTACTGAATCGGCTGCAGTTGGGGCCCTGGTTTGCTTTATCCTGGCTTTTATCTACAAAGGGATTCGGCCCGACATCGTCAAGAAGGCGATCGTCAGCAGTGTGAAGATCACGGTCATGATGTTTATGATCCTGACCGGAGCCACAGCCTTTTCTCAACTCCTGGCCTATACCGAAGCCAGTTCCAATCTGGTCGGTTTGGCCACAGGACTTCCGATGCACCCCATTGTGGTGGTCATCATCATGCAATTCATCCTCGTCCTCCTGGGGACATTTATGGAACCCCTCTCCATCCTGATGGTGGCGCTTCCCATCTATATGCCGATCATCCGGCAGTTGGGAATCAATCCATTGGCGTTTTGTTCCGTCCTTTTGATCAATATGGAGATGGCCACAATCTCCCCGCCGGATGGATTGGTCCTCTACACGATGAAAGCCGTGGCCCCCCAATACAGTATGTCCCAGATCTATAAGGCCGCCATCCCCTTTGTCATCATCGACATCATTGCGATGGCCATCATCATGATCTTTCCTGATATTGCCTTGTTTCTGCCCTCGATTGCGAAAAGGTAAAAACAGTTCGGTGTTCGGAGTGTAGGGTTCGGAGAAAGGACGTAGTGGAGATCCTTTGCGGATGTCTGATTCTATAAATCCAAAATGTTAAAATGGAAAATTGACAGAGATTGCCCATTTTGTTTTAATGTTAAAGAAATAAAGGGCGTATGGTCTTGAGAACAAAATAGTCAAGAGTGTTGCTCTGGTATTAAAAGGCTGAATTCATCGCTATGGAGAATATATGGACGAGAGGCTCAAAGAGGTTTTTCACAAAATTTATGAGGGGGAAGCCAAGGCCGCGCTCCGGCTAAAGATATTCGCCAGAAAGGCGGAACAGGAGGAACTCCCTCAGATGGCCAAACTTTTCCGTGTGATCGCCTTCAGCGAAGAGGTTCATGGTGAGCGTGCACTTCGGATGCTCAGGGAGATCAAAGACACCGAGTCCCATCTCAAGGAGAGTTTCCAGTCGGAAACCCGTATTGCGGGGGTGGCTTATGACCAGTTTGTTGAGCTTGCTGAGGAGATGGGGGATGCCATGGCCTCGAATATCTTCTCCAATGCCAGGGATGTGGAAGATGGTCACGCCAAGCTTTATAAAAAGGCGATCAACCACCTGATCGGGGAGCACGAGACCACCTATTATGTCTGCCAGGTATGCGGTTATGTATCGGACGGAACCTGGCCCGAGGCCTGCCCGGTCTGTTCCGCCCCCAAAGACCAGTTTGTAGAGTTTAAATGAAAAT
>DYHU01000347.1 GCA_020724025.1 Syntrophorhabdus sp.
TTGAAAAACTTAATATAATTGAGGCTCATCTGTCAACAGAATTTCGAGCCGGCCTTGACTTTTTAGAAGAAATATGGTTTATTCAAAAAGTTTAATTATTTCAAAAAATAAGACGCCCTAAAAAGAGGGATTCGATGAAGAGAACATACCAGCCAAGCAATATCAAACGAAAGAGAACCCATGGTTTCATAGAGAGGATGTCCACCCGGAGTGGCCGCAACGTCCTCAAGCGAAGGAGAGCCAAGGGGAGGAAAAGGCTGACCGTTTAGTGAAAGGGTCGTTCAGGTTCACTAAAAAGGAGAGGATCACCCTTCCCCAGGATTTCAGAAGGGTGATGAGGTCAGGAAAGAGGCTCACTTCAAAGGATTTCATCCTTTTTCTCCTGGAGAACGAGAGAGGGTATCATCGATTGGGCATTGTGGCAAAGAAGGAGATCGGCCCGGCGAGCCTCCGGAACAGAATGAAACGGTATCTCCGGGAGTTCTTTCGCCTCCACAAACATCAAATTAAAGGACCGCTCGATATGATCATCCTTATAAAAAAGGGGGTACTTTTAGGTCGATATAGGGAGGCGGAAGAGGAATTAAGACGGGTCTTGATATGAAAGAGAAAGTGGTTGATCAGGTTTTAAGGGGAGCGCTTGCCACACTGATCCATATTTATCAATATACCTTCTCGCTTCTCCTCGGGCCTTGCTGCCGTTTTTTCCCTTCCTGCTCCTCCTATGCCTTGGAGTCCATTGACCGTTTCGGGATGGTGAAAGGGATCAGACTTTCCCTGAGGAGGCTCATCAGATGCCATCCATTCAATCCCGGCGGATATGATCCGGTTCCCGAAATCAACCCATTCGACTCCCCGGTCTGATCGTTCGATCCCGCGTTTCGCGGGACTCAGGACAGGCCCCCGGGGTATGCTCAGGGTTGATACTGAGCGGCCCTTTTTCCCCCGATTAAAAATCGGGGTTTTGCGCTGTCGAACGTATCAACAAAAATCTATAGGAAGGAAGATTAGGAAAAGCAATGATGGATAAAAGGGCTTTAATAGCGATCGTATTGACATTTTTAGTTATTTTCTTTTGGGGGGCCATCCAGTCGAAGTTCTTTCCCCAACCCCCTGCCGACCAACCCAAGAAGGAGGCCAAAAAGGAAGAAGTTGCCCCTGCGGAGAAGAAGGAGGTAAAACCCTTAAAAGAAGAGCGTCCTGTCTCCAAACCCAGAGTTGTTATTAAGAAAGAGACCTCCGTTGAGACAAAGAACTACCTGGCTGTTTTCACCAATGATGACGCCAGGTTGAAACATTTTAAGCTTAAACAATATGAGGACAGGGTAGAAGAATCCTTTCTCACCACAAGGCTGACCAGGTTCTTCCAAGACCTCTTCGGCGGGAAAGCAGAGGAGCCGAAGAAACCAGGGCCCCTCGATCTTGTGAATACCAAGGAGGAGGAAGGGCTTCCCCTGGGACTGGTCTTTCAACCCTCCCCTGACAGTGGGGGATGGGAGGTGGATAAAGAGAAACTTCAGGTCCTGAAAGCAGGAGAGAAGGGAGAGGTCATTTTTTTGAAGAGCATAGATAATGGCCTGAAATTATTAAAGAAATATAGATTTACTTCGGAAAATAATGTCATTGATCTTGAAGTGGAAGTCCAGAACACCACCTCAAATGAGATCACTGCACAACTGGGATTGGAATGGATAGGAAGGGTTGAACTTGAGAAATTTGCCGACGATGGAAATAAGGATTTCGGTTTGAAATATGCCTTTATGAAGGATCAGAAAGTTGAGAGGAAGGATCTCGGGGGGGTAGGTTCGTCGGGTTGCACTCCGGGTTGCGGATCCCCGAAGAAGAAGGTCGAACCATTCGAATCGTCGGATCAAGGGGCCATCAGATGGTATGCCTTTGAAGGAGAGTATTTCACAGCCCTTCTGGTCCCGCCCTCCTCGGAAAAGAATATCTTCCTGAGCGTTAAAGGGAATGACAAGAATGTATTAAAAGCTCAATTGGCCGCCCCTTCTGTCTCCGTGCCACCCAGGGGGACCATCCGGACGACCTACCGGATCTATCTGGGACCCAAAGTGACGGATCCACTGAAAGAGCTGGGCGTAGGGGCAGAGGGTTTGATCGACTTCGGCTTCTTTACGATCGTGGCAAAACCCCTTCTCTGGTTCCTCAAACTAACCAACACCGTCACGAAAAATTTCGGGATCGATATCATCATCCTCAGCATTTTGATCAAAATCATCTTCCTTCCATTGACCCAGATTAGTATGAAATCGATGAAGGAGATGCAGAAAGTCCAGCCCGAGATGGGCCGGCTCAAGGAGCAGTTCAAGAATGATAAGGCAAGGCTTCAGCAGGAGATGATGCTCCTCTACAAGAGGAGGAAGATCAACCCGATGAGCGGTTGCCTACCCATGGTAATTCAGATCCCGGTCTTCATCGCCCTCTACAATGCCCTCCAGAATTCGATCGAGATGAGGCATGCCCCATTCATCCTCTGGATTATGGATCTCTCCGCAAAAGACCCCATCTATATCACCCCTATTATCATGGGCGCAACCATGGTCCTTCAGCAGAAGATGACCCCCACGGCCGCCGATCCGGCCCAGGCAAAGATTTTTATGCTGATGCCGATTATGTTCACCTTTCTCTTCCTCAATTTCCCCTCCGGCCTGGTCTTATACTGGATGGTCACCAATGTCTTATCGATTGCGCATCAATATTATATGAACAAGAAGCGATGAGGTGAATGCATTGAAAGAAGAGGGGGGTGAGATAGCCGGACAACTAATGATGGGACTGCTGGAAGGCATGGGATTGAAGGCAGAGGTGGGCGTCTCCATAAAGGGAGAAGACCTTCATCTTGATATCATGGGTGACAAGGAAGGAATCCTGATCGGAAAACATGGCCGAACACTTGAATCCCTTCAATTTCTTTTCAACCGGATGGTGAACAAACAGCTCAAGGAAGGGGTAAGGGTCTATGTCGATGTGAACGGCTATAAAGCGAAAAGGGCAGATTCATTGACGAAGATGGCCGCCCGTTTGGGAGAGAGAGTAAAAAGGGCTGGAAAGGCTCTTACGATCGGCCCCTTCAATTCCCATGACCGAAGAATCATTCATTTGGCTCTCAAGGAAGACCCCGCCCTGGAAACGGAAAGCCTTGGGGATGGGGAGATGAAGAGAATCAGGATCATTCCCAAAAGTCAGACCCCTTGAACCAGATCACCCTCAATAGTTTAAAATAAATGTCAATGGTCAAAAGGCAAAGGTTTAGATGACCGTATCGTCATTCGGTAACGTTGTTGCTCTTAAGAACTTGACGTAACCCTCTAACGCTAAACGATACGGGCTTCGTAACCGTAGCCCAAACCCACAGACCATTTTTTTCA
>DYHU01000348.1 GCA_020724025.1 Syntrophorhabdus sp.
TTTAGCAAATACAATAAAGACGGTATATCACTTTACGATTGCTGGTACTTTGCGGCTTACATACAATCCAAAACCGGTCAAGCCCCCTAGTTTCTGGACAAAAATAAGCTCTGAAAAGTAGAGACATTTTCTGCTTCCGACTTCTTTACCAGCGCCACTTGAGAATTTGAACCGCGGATCCCACCAGCGCGAAAAACTGCCGGGCTAAGATTACCTAAACTGCCATGCGGTCGGCGGCAATTGTACCAATCGATTGGTATCCGCAGTTTGAAAAGTAGCAGATATCCGCAGTCCTAAAGTATCCACCCTGGTTTTGCCGATAGTATCTTCAGGAGGTGATCTCCATGAAGATAGCCAGGAAACGATGTGAATTCTGCCATGAATGGTTTACTCCCAATCCCCGAACGATTAAAACCCAGCGAAGCTGCACTAACCCGCACTGCCGCAAACAGAGAAGGAACAGAGCGGTAAGGGATTGGCGACGGCGAAATCCGGACTGCAACAAAGGTCGGGGGCACAAGATAAGGGACTGGGCCAAATCCTACCCTAATTACTGGCGGCAGTATCGCCGGCAACATCCGGAATACACGGCCAGAGACAACCGGCGGCGGTGTTCTGCCTACCGGGAGCATAAAATTTCCGCAAAACGAAACGAGATAACCCGAATTTCTCTCGAGAAGCTTGAGAGTATCCGAAAATTAGAGCCGGTTTCTTCCGCAAAACGAAACGAGATCCACCGTCGAGTGGAAGGCATCCTGGATTACCTTTTCTGGAAGGAGCGCGCCGCAAAACAAAACGAGATGGCTTTCCTCGGTGCCGGTGAGCGACAATGTGAGTATGCAACCGCAAATCTGGGCCGAAATCAGGCGTTTGAATCTGGTTGAGAAGGTATCCATCAGTGAAATAGCTCGCCGGTTAACGATCAGCCGCAAAACGGTGCGAAAAGCCTTGGCCTCTGAAATCTGTCCGCAACGCATTCAAGCAGCGACGGTTCGACCATCAAAACTGGATCCTTTCAGGGATTACATCAATGAGCGGCTGGCGAAATATCCCAAGCTGCCGGCCGGAGTTCTTTTTAGAGAGCTCAAAGATCGGGGCTACAGTGGCAAGCTGCGGATACTGGAAGCTTATGTGGCGGGAATAAAGAAAAAGACAGAGGAAGCGTTTCTGCGGATTGAAACCCTTCCCGGCGAATATGCCCAGGTGGATTGGGCCAACTGCGGAATCGTCCAAATTGGCAATGCCATCAGAAAATTGTCCTGTTTTGTGATGGTTCTTTCTTTCTCCCGGATGATCTATCTGGAATTCACCCTGTCGCAATGTTTAGAGGATTTTATCCAATGTCACATCAACGCCTTCAAATTCTTTGGCGGAGTAACAAAGAAAATACTCTATGACAATTTAAAGACGGTGGTCCTTTCCCGTTTAGGCAATAACATTCAGTTCAACCCGAAGTTTATGGAATTCGCAGGAATATATTTGTTTGAACCAAAACTGTGTCAGCCGGGGTGCGGCAATGAAAAAGGAAAGGTCGAATGCGGCATCAAATACATCCGCTCCAATTTTCTGTCAGGAATGGAGACCAGGACCGCCTGGCCGGCGATTAAAGGAGAAGCAATTAAATGGAGAGACGAAACCGCCAATGTCCGGCGGCACCGGACAACCCGGGAACGCCCGATCGACCGTTTCGAAAGAGAAAAGCCGCTGCTGGGCACGTTGCCTCCGGTCGATTACGACGCGGCGATTATCCGCTCGGTCAAAGCCACCAGCCAGGCGCTGATCCATTTTGACGGCAACGCTTACTCGGCGCCGCATACTCTGGCTTACAAACCGCTTACTCTAAAAGCCTCTCCGGATGACATCCGTCTTTTTGACGGTAAAAAACAGGTTGCGGAGCATAAAAGGAGTTATGAACGGGGGATGATGATCGAAGACCCCAAACATTACGAAGAACTGTTGGCCATTAAAAGAAAAGCTCACGCTTCGAAGATTAAGGATAGTTTCCTCAATCTGGGCGATTTGGCGAAAGCGTATCTGGAGGGACTGATTAAAGCCGAGCTCAATCTGCCGCATCATCTCTCTCAAATCATGGATTGGGTGCGGCTGTACGGCAAGACCGAAGTCCTGCAAGCCATCGATCATGCCTTAAGATTCAACGCTTTCGGCGCCGCTTACTTGAAAAACATCATTCTCCAGCAGCGGGCCGCCCGCGGCTTAAAAGAAATGCCGCCGATCGTAATTCCCGCCAAACCCGCCTGGACACAGATCAGCGTAGAAGAACAGGATTTGTCGCTCTACGACGAGATGTTCGAGGAGAAGGAGGAAAAAATCAATGACCAAGAAGCAAACTCTTAAATCAGCCGCCGGCATTCTCTCTTGCCCGAATACCTTAGAGGGAATGCTGGAATATCTTAACCTGACCCATAGCTTGAAGCATTGCCAGGCGACGATAGAATCGGCGGCCAAAGAAAACCTGTCTCATCAGGATTTCCTCCGCCGCTTACTTTCCGACGAATCAAGCGCCAAATTTGCGCGGCAAACCCAAAATCGCATTGCCCAAGCCAGATTTCCCGCCCTTAAAACCATTGACAGCTTTGATTTTAACCATCCAACCAGTATTCCAAAACAAAAGATCCTTCATGCCATGGACCTCTCTTTCTTGGAGCAGGCGGGCGGCCTGGTCTTCATCGGTCCGACCGGCGTTGGCAAGACCCACCTGGCCGTCGCCCTGGGCTACAAAGCCGCCGGCGCCGGCGTTAGAACTCTTTACACCCGGGCGGTCGATATGATCAACCACCTGATCGCGTCTCAGGCGGATCATACCCTGCATAAAGCAATGAGGATCTACAGCGGCCCCGCGCTGCTGGTCATTGATGAGGTCGGCTACTTGCCGTTTGATAAGCAGGGCAGCGACCACTTTTTTAATGTCATTTCCAGTCGCTATGAAAAAGGCTCGGTGATTTTAACATCCAACCGGCCATTTAAAGACTGGGGGAAAATATTCCATGACAATACGGTCGCTGCCGCTATCATCGACAGATTAGCTCACCATTCAGAGGTGATCAAGATCGAAGGAGGCAGTTATCGAGTAAAAGACAGAAAGTTAAAAGGTTCCCTCCCCACAACTGAATAGGATCATCGCGTTTCCCGTATCTATCTGCCTCTGGCGGATTATTTTTTTTCGTTCGGGACAAGGGGATGGTGTATCCTTCGGGCAAAAACTGGAACCATCAAATTGCGGAAAACTGGAACCTTTTAGAGTGCGGCGTCCAAGCCCCGACCGAAATCGGGGACCCCTCCATGACTAGGTAGCTGCGGTTAAACTATTTTACAAGTATGGGTTTTTCGATCTTTGCCTGCATCGAGGCGCGCACTAAGTTTGT
>DYHU01000349.1 GCA_020724025.1 Syntrophorhabdus sp.
CGTTAGATGAAATTGCCGCCTATTGAAGGAGGTCAGAGGAATGAGCCCAAATAGAGAAGAACAAAACATGCTGCTGGGATTTTTGGCACTTTATGAAACATTGTCTCATGATGGATATCTTGGAGCAATTCTTATTACCGATATTCAAGGAATCCCTCAAGAATTTAGATGTACCCATCCGGTCAAGCCAACCATCATCCCAAAGCCACTTTATGGAAACACATTAGAACCTTATATCGGAGTCAATCTGTCTGGGATACCGCTGATCCAATCAATACAGAACAGAATAAACCATCATTGATAGTGGTTCATGGAGAATTTCTTCTCGATGTGAGAAAAGTAAGCTTGGAGGCAGACTTGATTATTGACATTTGAGTAATAGAATAGATGGATTAATTGAGGGATGGCCGGAACGGCAGATAAATTGATAAAATAGGAAGGAGGGAAATTTGAAAAAAATAAAGTATTATCTTGATACAACGATATTTAACTTCGTATTTGCAGAGGGCGATGCACAAAAGAGAGATACCACCGTAAAGTTGTTTAAAGACCTCCCTGTAATGGCTGAAGGCATATATATTTCGGATGAAGTAATCCGAGAGATTAGCAGGGCGGATGAGCCGAGGAAATCCCAATTGGAAGGATTAATACGAGAGACCAATCCTTTTTTGTTAGAGGTAGATATCGAGGCAGAGGAATTAGCTGAGCGCTATGTTAAAGAAGGAATTATTCCCCCAAGATATAGAAGTGATGCTCTTCACATAGCTATTGCTGTGATAAATGGGATAGAGGCAATTATCAGTTGGAACTTTGAGCATATCGTAAAACTGAAAACGAGAATTATGGTTAATGGCGTAAACAGATTGTTGGGCTATCATGAAATAGAAATATGCTCACCTGAGGAGGTGGTAGAATTATGAAGGAACCAAAAGGGTTAAAGGAAATTCACGAAATAATGGAAAAAATTTACGAAGAGGAAAAGGTATTAAGCGCCGATCAGAGGGTGGAAAAAATTAGAGAAGAATCCGACAGATTTGTGATGGAGCGGAAGCTAAGTTTAAAGCGAGTCAAGACTAAAGAGTTAAGAAGTCTTACGGGTCGATTGGGGTCAGAAGGTCAGATTGAGAATCAGGCTTGATTTCTTGCCATTTGAGTAAGAAAGAAGAGTGCATGCTGCCCGCAACGGCAGATAACACAAGATTGGCGCATATGCCCTTCAGGAAACAGCCGGTCTTTATTTCCCTATTATCAACTGTGGCCCGGCTGTTTCGCCAATGAGAAACGTTATCTGCTCATTGGGGGCAGAAAAGGGGGAGGAAATACTGGGGAGGAAATACTAAGGTATAAGCTCTGCTTCTTTCTTATAACGTTCCAAATACCGCTCCAACCGATTCATTCCTTCCACGATATTTTCCATGGAATTGGCATAACAGAACCTGAGATACCCCTCTGCATTTAAACCGAAATCGATCCCGGGCGCCACACCCACCTTTGCCTCTGTTAAGATATCAAAGGCCAGCCGGTAGGAATCGCTGGAAAATCGTCTGGCATTTGCCAGCACATAGAAGGCCCCTGTCGGCTTCACTGTTATTCCAAATCCCAATTCTCTGAGCCTTGGAATCAAATAACGGCGACGTTGATCATAGGTCTCTACCATCTTCTGAATATCTTTCTCAGCTTCTTTCAAACCGGCGAGGGCACCCCACTGGGCAAAGGAACTGGCAGAGATAAAGAGGTTCTGCTGAATCTTTTGCATGGGTCGGATAAATTCTTTCGGTGCGATCAGGTATCCCAGTCTCCAGCCGGTCATCGCATAGAGTTTTGAAAAGCCATTGATGACAAACGCCCTCCCGGTGAACTCAAGAATCGAATGGGCCTCTCCCTCATAGACCAGACCGTGGTAGATTTCGTCAGAAATGATATAAGGAGAAAATTGTGCAATCCTCTTCATCCTCTCCCCGGACATGATATTTCCGGTCGGATTGGCAGGAGAATTAATCATGATCCCTTTAACCTTTGAACTCAGTTTCTCCTCGATCATCTCAGGAAGATACTGAAACCCCTCTTCCTCTAATACCTCAACAAAGACCGGCGCTCCGTCCACAAACCGAATGATATTGGGATAGCACGGGTAATAGGGGTTGGAGAGAATGACCTCATCTCCGGAATCCAATAATGCCGAAAAGAGGAGGAGCATGGCCGGAGAGGTTCCCGATGCCACCAGAACCTGCTCGGGTGAAATCTTGACTCGATACTTATTCCAGTAAACCTCGGCGATGGCCTCCCTCAACTCGATGAGACCCATGCTGTGGGTGTAATGAGTCTTTCCATCGCAGATCGCACGATAGCCTGCCTCGTTGATACATTCCGGAGTATCGAAGTCCGGCTCTCCCACTTCCAGGTGGATGACATGTTCTCCCCTTCTCTCCAGTTCCTGGGCCTTTTCCAGAACATCCATCACAATAAACGGAGGAATCTCCTGCGCTTTTTTAGAAATCATGTGGCCCTCCCCCCTCACCCCTACCCTCTCCCGCGAGGGGAGAGGGAGGGTTACTTTAACGGTTTTGTTTTGGATTTTGGTAATTGGTGCTTATTTGGAATTTGGTGTTTGGAATTTGGTGCTTATCTGAATTGGATCCCCTCTCCTCGCCTTCAATACTTTCTGAGCATTTCCTTCCCTCACGGCAATTTCTAAAAAGCCATCGCTTCCGAAGAGGGCTATCGGTTCGTCATGCTTCCCTTCCCAATATCCTCTCTTTAAACCTTTTATCGTTCTCTTCCCCACCTTGATTAGGGATGGCCGGTCTTTTATAAATCGGTAAAATTCTTTCTGTTCGATATTGCTGACGAGATTTCCGAAGGCATCGATATGGATGACCTCCCCGATCAACTGATCTCTCTTTAATTCGGGCTTGCCCAATTCGATCTCCATCCAATGATCTGTCTTCCCCCCGAAGATTTGGGGGTTGGCACCGAGCGAGAGATGACCTGCCACAGAAGCAAAGATATCCCTTCCATGAAAAGCGGCGCTCAACTCGGGAAGAAAATATTTCTTATGGGTGAGGACCACGATCTGCTTGATTCCATCCTTCCTCGCAGCCAATGATAAGAGGCCGTTATCAGGCCCGATGAAGAAATAGTTCTTCGTTACGAGAAGAATTGGTCTTCTTTGACTCCCCACTCCCGGATCCACCACAGCAAGATGGATCGTTCCCTTTGGAAAATAGGGACAGGCGTTCGCTAAAAGAAATGCCCCTTCCCGGATATTCTGCGGACTTACTTCATGGGTGATATCGATCAGGGTGCATGGAGGATTGATCTTCAATATCACTCCCTTCATGGAGGCCACATAATGATCCTTCGTCCCGAAATCGGTGAGCAG
>DYHU01000350.1 GCA_020724025.1 Syntrophorhabdus sp.
TGCGGCTTCGTCCTCTCAAATTTCGGCTTCGACATGGCTCAAACCCTCCTTGTCTATGGGTTGCACTCAGGCAACCCTTCTCAATTCTGAAAGGATCTCCTCACTCACGGATGGCGGAACCGGGCTGTAATGAGAGAATTGCAGGGTAAAGGTGGCCCTTCCCTGGGTGAGGGATCGAAGGTCGGTGACATATCCAAACACATTGGCCAGAGGAACCTCTCCGGTGATCACATTGGTTCCCTTCCGGTATTCGACTCGCGTCGTCTTTCCTCTTCTGGAGTTGAGGTCGCTCACAACCTGACCCACAAACTCCTCCGGCGTGATGATCTCGATGGACATCAGAGGCTCAAGCAGGATGGGATTGGCCCGACGGGCTCCCTCTTTAAATCCCATGGATCCGGCGATCTTGAAGGCCATTTCAGAGGAGTCGACGTCGTGGTAAGACCCATCGATAAGGGTGACTTTCACATCGACGATTGGAAATCCTGCCAGGATCCCTTTCTCCATGGCCTCTGCCACTCCCTTTTCAATGGCAGGGATGTACTCCTTCGGGACTCTGCCCCCCACGATTTTGTTGACGAATTCAAAACCCTTTCCAGGAGGCTGTGGTTCGAGGGTCAACCATACGTGGCCATACTGACCCCTTCCGCCTGACTGACGGATAAAGCGACCTTCCGACTTGACCGTTTTCGTAACGGTCTCGCGATAGGCGACCTGGGGTCTTCCCACATCGGCTTCCACGTTGAACTCCCTCAGGAGCCGATCGACGATGATTTCGAGATGGAGCTCACCCATTCCGGAGATAATGGTCTGGCCCGTCTCTTCATCGGTCTTCACCTTGAAGGAAGGATCTTCGAGAGTCAGTTTATGAAGGGAGACTCCCAATTTTTCCACATCGCCCTTTGTCTTAGGCTCCAGGGCAACGGAGATCACCGGTTCCGGGAAGTTGATCGATTCGAGGATGATCGGCTCCTTTTCAGTGCAGATCGTATCCCCGGTGGTAGTATATTTGAGGCCTACGGCGGCGAAGATGTCTCCTGCGGAGACTTCCTGAATCTCCTCCCGCTTGTTTGCATGCATCTTCAACAAACGGCCGATCCGTTCTCTTTTTCCCTTGGTGGGATTGAAGACGGAGTCGCCCGATTTGAGCGATCCGGAATAGATGCGAAAGAAGGTGAGCTGGCCGGTATAGGGGTCGCTCATAATTTTAAAGGCGAGTGCGGAGAGGGGATGTCCATTATTGGCTGAAAAGGCCTTCTCCTCGCCCTGGAGGTCGATTCCTTTCACCGGAGGGAGATCGAGCGGAGAGGGGAGGTAATCGATGATGGCATCGAGCAGGGGCTGAACCCCCTTATTCTTAAAAGAGGCTCCGCAGAGCACCGGGGTTCCCTTCAACTTCAGGGTGGCTTCCCTGACGGCCTGTTTGATTTCAGGTTCTGAGACCTCTTTTCCCTCTATGAATTTCTCCATCAATGGCTCACTCCACTCCGACAGCCTCTCAATCAAGAGCTCCCTCTGCTTTGAAGCTTCCTTCGAGTAGGCCTCTGGAATATCGAGGACGTCAAAGTGGGCGCCCTGGCTGTTGGAGTCGTAAAGCATGGCCTTCATGGAGACAAGATCGATCATGCCCTGAAAATCCTCTTCTTTTCCGATAGGGATCTGAAGGGGAAGAGGGATGATCTTGAGGCGATCGATCATCATTTGGAGGCATGCGTCAAAATCTGCTCCCACCCGGTCCATCTTATTAACAAAGGCAATCCGGGGTATCTCATACTTGTCAGCCTGTTTCCAGACCGTTTCCGATTGGGGTTCCACCCCTCCGACCGAGCAGAAGACAGCTACAGCTCCATCCAGGACCCGGAGGGACCGTTCCACTTCGATTGTAAAGTCCACATGACCGGGGGTGTCGATGATGTTGATCCGGTGTTCCTTCCAGAAGCAGGTGGTGGCCGCGGAGGTGATGGTAATCCCTCTCTCCTTCTCCTGCTCCATCCAGTCCATGGTCGCCGACCCCTGATCCACCTCTCCAATCCTGTGGGTGACGCCGGTATAGTAGAGGATCCGCTCCGTGGTGGTCGTTTTTCCCGCATCGATGTGGGCCATGATGCCGATATTTCTGATCTTCTCTTTTAAAACGTTTGACACTTAAAACCTCTTAATGATTGAAGCCACGCGTTTCGCCACGCGTTTCGCGTGGTTGAAATTCCAAATTTATGAGATACAGGTTGAGGTTAAGATTGAGATTGAAGGGGGAAATAATAAAATCCTGAACCTTAGCCTTGACCTAAACCTTATGACCTTAAACGGTTACCAGCGGTAATGGGCAAACGCCTTGTTGGCTTCCGCCATTTTGTGGGTATCCTCTCTCTTTTTGACAGAGGCCCCTCGGTTATTGGCCGCATCGATCAATTCGGCAGAAAGTTTTTCCTCCATCGTCTTTTCTGAGCGGTGTTTTGCATAACCGATGATCCATCGAATCGCTAAAGAAGTCTTTCTGCTAGGCCTCACCTCTACCGGAACCTGATACGTGGCGCCGCCTACCCTCCGGGGCCTCACCTCGATCATGGGTTTCACATGATCCATGGCCTGGTTAAAGATTTTAATCGGATCAGAATGGGCCCGCTCTTTGATGAGATCGAGGGCGCCATAGAAGATCCCTTCTGCCACACTCTTTTTTCCCTGACGCATGATCCCGTTGATAAACTTGGCGATCATGACATCACGATGTTTCGGATCAGGCAGTATCTCTCTCTTTCTTACTTCCCTTCTTCTGGGCATAATTGCTCCTTCTTCCTGTCTTCAGCCATTCTAAAAGAGAGGTTTTACTTGGGTTTCTTGGCTCCGTATCTGGAACGACTCTGTTTTCGATCTTGGACGCCTACCGCATCGAGGGTACCCCGGATGATATGGTATCGAACTCCTGGCAGGTCTTTGACCCTTCCTCCCCGGATGAGAACGACGGAGTGTTCCTGAAGGTTATGCCCGATTCCCGGGATATAGGCGGTCACCTCAATCCCATTGGTCAATCGCACACGGGCAACCTTTCGAAGGGCAGAATTGGGTTTCTTGGGTGTGTTGGTATAGACTCTAATACAGACGCCCCTTTTCTGGGGCGACCCTGTAAGAGCCGGAGCAGAAGTCTTACTTTTTACCTTACTTCTTCCAATTCGAACCAGTTGACTAACCGTTGGCATTTTACCCCTCTTTAAACAGAACTAATAGTTTCAATAAGTTACAAACCAAAAAGATTGAGCAAGAATTTTATGCGAAAAAACCTAATAATATTATCTGAAAAATTTTTGTTTGTCAATATTTTTTTGTGGTTTGTCATTTAAAATTCAAAAGTGCACCGTTTTTAATGAATTTAAAGTTGAAAAG
>DYHU01000351.1 GCA_020724025.1 Syntrophorhabdus sp.
ACCCTTGTGTCCAGCGCCCCCACTTATGGGTAAGGATCAGTTTAGCAAAGGGGGGATGGGGGGATTTGGAACTCTATATTCGATTGGGATGTGACAGGGATGGATGGATCGATATGGATCAAATATTTGAATGAGGCGATTTCCTTCTTCCTCCTCGTCGGCATAGGCCTGGTTCTTTATCGGGGACTCAAAAGAAATCAGACCTTCCTTTCCGAGAGGGAGGAGCTGTTGAAACGGTATCTCCTCTTTCGGGGAGACATCCAGGTTCGCTTAAAGATTTTTGGGGAGGATGAAAAGACCTATCAGGAGCTTCTAAAAAATCTTTCGGAAAGCTGGAAGAACTTCAAGAAAACCTATGACCAGCACCTTTTCTCATTATCCCGGAATACCACAAAGATTCGACGCCTCCTTCAGCTTCTTGCCTTGGGCCTCCTGGTCAATAGCGCAAGGCTTCTCATCGAAGAGTACTTCTTTTTTGGCATCCATTCCCGGTTTTTTTATGTGGCGGGAAGAGAGCTCTCCAATTATGTTCTGGTCATCCTCAGTTTCTTGTTATTGAGGTCCCAGACCCGTCGATTTCTCTCCATCAGGGGAGAGCCTGTGAAGTTGGAACGGGAAATTCTTTTTTACTCAAATAGTCTATCCGAGATCGGAGAGAAGGAAATTCTTTATGATGAATTTTCTCCTCTTGAAGAGGTGGGAGCGGAAGATGGAAAAAAGGATTAACATTCTTGTCGGCGATCTGAAAGTCGAAGCCGAACTGAACGACTCGAAAACCGCCCAATTGATCTGGAGAGCTTTACCCATTGAGGCGAAGGTCAACACCTGGGGAGAAGAGATTTATTTTGCCATTCCCGTTAAAACCGGATTGGAGCAGGGAGCAAGGGAGGTAGTCTCCTCCGGAGAGCTGGGATACTGGCCAACCGGCCATGCCTTCTGCATCTTTTTCGGTCCCACACCGGCGAGCCGGGGAGATGAGATCCGGGCGGCCAGCGCGGTCAATGTGACCGGAAAGATTTTAGGCGATCCCAAAGCCTTCCTGAAGGTGAAGGATGGAGCCAAAATCACCTTGGAGAAAGTCTAAAGTTAGAAGTAAAAATTCCAAATATCAAAGTTCAAATGCCAAATGAATGTCAAATGACTTAATATCAAAGCTTTCTTTCTTAAACATTTGGATTTTGAGCTTGATTTGAACCTTGGACTTTGACATTTGACATTGAATCAACATCGCATCAATATCTTCGAAAACATCGCTCCTTACTACGACCTCCTGCTCGACCTCCTTACCTTTGGGAATTATGCAAAGTTTTTAAGAAAGGCGGTAAAGATTCTTGCGCCTCAAAAGGGCGAGAAGATTTTAGACCTCTGCTCGGGGACGGGGAGAGTGGTTTCTTGGATATCCAGGGCCGTTGGGGAAGAAGGGGAAGTGGTGGGAATGGACATCACTCAGAGTATGATCGATGTGGCAAAAGGACGGTATGGGGCATTGGAGAATTTAATCTTCCTCAAGAAGGATGTGACTCGACCATGGGAGGACCAGAACCATTTCGATGGAATCTTCATGTCGTTTTCTATCCACGAACTTCCCGAGAAGTACAGGTTCGGTATTCTCGAACGGTCCTATTCCGCATTAAATGGAGCAGGAAGGATGGTGATCGCAGACTTCAATCCTCACGTATCGGGGATAGCCAGGATGATTTCCCTGACCTTTTTCAAACTCTTTGAGAGGGAAAATCTTAATTTTTTCTCTTTTCCTCAGAACGAAACCCTAAGAAAGGTAGGGTTTAGAAAAATCAGAACCTTCCCGGTTTTAGGCAGTATCTTTCAAATCACCCTCGCCCGCAGATGATTGGGGGCAAGCCATTCGTTGTACGGATAGCACCTTCAAAGCGTGAGTATCAACTTGCATTAAGGTATGATGATTTCCATAAGGAAGACAGTAACGATAGAAATCAGCGGGGGCTGTAGGCCATCCGCTGGGTCGTATTGTTACCCCGTCCCTACGCCGCCTTTTTGAGAGAGACATGCATGCCGGCTCTCGTCGCAATGGTGATAAGCATTTCGAGGCTAAATCTTTCCCATTTACCTGTGATCAAGTCTGATACCCTGGATTGACTAACACCGAGGATCTCCGCGGCCTTGGCCTGCGTTAGCCTCTTGGCCTTGATGAACTTCCGGAGATCAGCCATAAGATCGGCACGCATCTGAAGAATTGCGGCTTCATCCGGAGAATACCCGAGATCAACGAATACGTTTCCAGAAGAATTAACAACGGCCTTGCTCATAAGTTACCTCCAATCTGTCTGTACCGGTGGCGAGCCAAATCAAGATCATGCCGACTGGGTTTTTGAGTCTTCTTTTGAAATGCATGAAGCACATAAACCGCATCGCGAAGCTTAGCGACATAGATCACTCGCCACTCACCCAACGCATGGATACGAATTTCCTTAACGCCTGGGCCGATTACCTTCATTGGCTTCCAGTCGGTTGGTTCGAGTCCGTTTTGAACCGCACGGAGCTCAAAGCCTGCGGCACGGCGAGCTTCATCGGGGAAGTTTCGAAGATCATCAAGGCTCGATCCCACAAAGTGCAGTGGTTTCATAGTCACCAGAATATTATATAAGTTTTTATATATTTGGCAAGTTCAATGATCAAGGTTTTTATAGTGTGGGGTAGCGATTTTATTTGCTGAATAACTTGTCAAGAATTCCACCTGTGACCGTTCCCATTTGCCCAGCTAGGTTGTCGATGCACTTCTGGGGTATGCATATTTCAGTGTAATGCGCCCCCCCATAGTCTGCGTAGACTCGCAACCGCTGAAGTGGATCGAGCGGTAGTTTTTCAGTCAGACTGAACCCTGATGACGTAATACTGATTGTTGCCCCCATTCTTACTGGCTCTTTTGAACCGACCGGGCCTTCCTCCCTCAGCACTTTCGAATAGTGAATTGTTACATTATACGGGCCACACACAAAGGAGAGTTCGGGTGAGTCATAGTAGCCATAGAGTTCATTGAATACATAGAGCCCGCTCGTTTTTTCTAGGTTCTTTAGAGATTGAACATGAAACTTCCAGCCCCCCTCTCTAGGCCATACCACATGTCTGATGTTTCAGAACGGTGTTCGTTGGACCTCAAATGAGGGTATTGCGCCATCGCATTTTATGCGGTAAAAGTCATAATACTCGTCGGCATGTGCATTGGCAGAAGCGATGGTGAGGGCAACAGCAAATATTAGTTTCATCATTGTCTTAGTCGCTAACGATGCGGCTCACCGGGAGCCGGATTTTTGGGTGATCCGGTGGAGCCGCTTGTGTACGCCCGGCATGGGCGTGAGCTTATGGGGTGAAAGTCCCCTGTACGAGA
>DYHU01000352.1 GCA_020724025.1 Syntrophorhabdus sp.
AAATCCACCAAGCCAAAGGCTTGGTGGATTTTTTATTTCAATTGATTGAAATCGAATCCCTTTTTCAAGATAGAACTCTTGAGCTCCTTGATGTCCACCTGTTTTTCGATAGCGCTGAGTATCTCTGCCCTTCCCCTGGTCTCTCCGAGCAGGATACAACCGACGATTTTATCCTCTTTGAATGTGACCTTACAGTAACTGCATTTTTCACGGTCGCTTCTCACTACACATTCGAACTTCCCTTCCGCATCGATCTCCCCTGCGACGGTAAGATCGATCCCGACCACTTTAAGGGTATTGGAAACGACTGTGCCCTCATAGGACTCATTTCCTCCTGCCATGTTGGCCCCGGCAATCTCGCCCTGCCTCTGGGCAGCAGGCCAGATCCCGTAAACACGGCCCCGATGTTCTGCCACATCTCCTGCCGCAAGGATCCCCTTGGTTCTCGTCTCCAGCCGGTCATTGACCAGAATTCCATTCTTCATCTCCAATCCCATCTCCTTGGCCAGCTCGATATTCGGCCTCACCCCTGCGGAGATAATCGCCATCTGCCCTTCAACTACCCTGCCATCCTTAAGTCGGACTCCTTCCACTTTCTCTTTCCCCAGAATTTCCTCGGACTGTCCATTGAGGAAGAAGGAGAAACCCATGGTTTCCATTTTTGCCTGAAGGATCTGTGCTCCCTCCGGGTCCATCTGCCTCGGAAGAATTCTCGGGTTATGTTCAATCACTGCCACCTTAATGCCCCGTCTCAATAAAGCCCCGCCTGTTTCCAATCCGACGAGCCCTCCTCCGATGAGGGTCGCCTTGCTTATCCTCTCTGAGTAGGCTTTCATCTTAATCGCATCTTTCATGGTGCGAAGGGTAAAAACCCCTTCCTTTTCATTTCCCTTAATGGGTGGCACAAAAGCCGTGCCACCTGTCGCCATGAGCAGGAGATCGAAAGAATAAGCCTGGCCCTGTTTGCTGATCACCTCTCTCTTTTCCGGACGAACCTCGACAATCGGCTCTTCGAGATGGAGGGAAATGTTTTTCCCCTGATAGAACTCTTTGGTGTGGATGGTGATCTCCCTGATCGTCACCTCTCCCGAAACCATCTCCGGGAATCGAACCCGGTAGTAAAAGGGATAGGCCTCTTCCGTAAAGATATGGATCTCACCCTCCGGGTCTCTTTCTCTGATCCTGACCGCCGCCCTTGCGCCTGCCACTCCATTTCCGATGATGAGATACCGTTTCATTCACAACCTCCTTCAACTTGGAAAGTTGAATGTGGAAAGTGGAGAGTGGTTTTAAAATCAACTTTTCACCTTCCACTTTCGACACTCCAATTTAATAGATACCAAAATTTCCATGCCCAAACAAGCAGTTTTTGATGGTCTAATAAAAAAAAAGGAGTTATAATTTTCAAGTGAGCCCTTTCCTTCCATCCCTGCTCCTCAATGCCGGCGAGTTCTCCGAAACGCCGTTGGATGAGCCCATCGATATCGCCTTAACCCTTTTGATGGCTGATCTGAAAGCCCAGTTTGTTGACTCGGAGAGGGGTATTGTCCAGTATCATGGGATCCGCAACTCTGAGCAGTTTGAAAAGTATAAAAACCTCACAAGAGGGTTGCGATCCTTCGATCTCCAATCCTTAAAAAACCGCGGACAGAGACTCTCCTTCTGGATTAATATTTACAATACGGCCGTGATTCACGGGATCATCGAGCTCGCTTTGAAGCATTCGGTCAAAGAGACTGTCAATTTTTTTGATCGGGTCGTCTATGAGATCGGAAGATATCGCTTCTCTTTAAACGAAATGGAGCATGGCATCCTCCGGGGCAACCGGAGACCACCCTACCGGTTTTGGAGATCCTTTGGTAAAAATGATCCACGTTTAGCATTCGCCATCCTGCCGATGGATGCAAGAATTCATTTCGCTCTGGTCTGCGGGGCACGGTCCTGCCCACCCATTGGATTTTATGAGTCCGGACAGATCGATTTTCAGCTTCAACTCGCTGCAATGAGCTTCATCAATAGTTCCCAGGTCAGGATCCTTCCGGAGGAGAATTCGATCTTGATTTCAATGATTTTCAAATGGTATAAGGCAGACTTTGGAGGAAGCGATCTTGCCCTTATCGATACCCTTCTCAACTTCCTCGATGAAGGTGAGAATAAAACCTATCTCAAGGAAAATAGAGGGCAAATACAAATCCAATATCAGCCCTATGATTGGAATCTTAACCAGTAAAGGAAAAAAGAGATGTCCCATCCCGATCAGTGGCGTCATGACCCGACCGTTCAGATGATGCGTCGGATCTTCTCCCTCATGGAGAAATCTCAGGAAGCATTGCTGAGGGATATCAACATCTCCTCTTTTGACCCGAGACTCCGGCGCGCCCGTCACCGTGCGCGGGACCTCTTTGAGCAAACCTGGCCCCTTGCCACGCAAAAAGAGGTCGCTGTGAATGAGAGGGAGGCCGCTCTTCTCTATATGCATTGTTTGAACCATGCTCTAAAACTGAACGGAATTGAGGTTCCGGAGCGGGTATTGCCGGAGGATGACAGAATCGCCAGGTTTTTCCGGGGGGAGTTAAGATGATCCGCCTCCGCCTCTTTGGCCGTTGTCGCATCTACCACGATCCGGTCAGCCCCGTGCTCCGGGCTCCTGCCCAGATCGGATGGGAGGCCTGGTTTCGCAGAATCGATCTGGTCACACCCCAGAGGCTGAAGGGTGAGGAACTCCTCTTTCGAACACGGGGGTGGTGGAGCGTAGAGCCCGCTGAAGTAGCAGACGTGGTTAAAAGGCATGGGCGATTGGTCGTGGGGGACGAAGGAGAGCTGATGGTGGAGTTCCCTGATGAGAGCGCCGTTGAAAATCTTGCCGTCGCCCTTGCCGAACGCTTCGGGAATCAGGTCTTAATCGCCCCCTGATGAATGAACAGGATTCTTACGTATAGGCCCAGGAGGTCATCCCAATGAGAAGGACTTCTTATCGAATCCATCGAAATCGACAGACTAAAAAGGCGGATCCCAACAAGTCCGTCGAAGAGATCGTCAGGGAATTACAACAGACCCCTTCCAGAAAAAGCGATTACCGGGAACGATCGCTCAAGATCCATGGTCTCATCTGTGCTAGATGCGGAAAGGAGTTTGATCACAAGATGAGCTATCTCCTGACCGTCCACCACAAAGATGGAAATCACCTGAACAATCCTCCGGACGGGTCAAACTGGGAAAACCTCTGTGTCTATTGCCACGAAGAAGAGCATAGCTGGTAAATTCAAACAAATTGCCCAAAAAAATAACTCTCAAATCCCTTCATCCCCCCTTTTCTAAACTGATCCTTACCCATAAGTGGGGGCGCTGGACACAAG
>DYHU01000353.1 GCA_020724025.1 Syntrophorhabdus sp.
ACACATCGGCACCCGTAAATGCGGCCGTTATGGCACTGGAAGGAGTGGTGTTTCCGATCCCCATATCTCCGGTTCCCAAAATATCAATTCCTTTCTCCAACTCCTCTTCCACCAGTTCAATACCTGCCTCAATGGAGCGGATGGCTTCTTCCTTGCTCATGGCAGGTCCCTTGGCCATATTCTGAGTGCCCATGGCCACCTTCTTATCTTTCAGATCAAGATGTGGTTCAAGAACAGAAGCCACTCCCAGGTCTGCCACCACGACCCTGGCCCCTACATGACGGGCCAGGACATTGATTCCTGCACCTCCCCGGAGGAAGTTGTAGACCATTTGAGGAGTGACTTCAGATGGGTAGGCACTCACCCCTTCCTTTGTGACACCATGGTCCCCAGCAAGGGTGAATATGACCTTGTGGCTGATCCAGGGCCTTGAATTTCCTATTATTCCTGCGATTTGAATCGAAAGGGACTCCAATTGACCCAATGAGCCCTGTGGTTTGGTGAGATTGTCCTGCCTCTTTCGGGCTTCTTCCATGGCACTCTCATCCAGAGGTTTAATGTCAGCAATCGTTTGGTTGATCTTATCCATAATTTCCTCCTTTGAGATTTTATTTAAAGATGGTTAATAAAACCGTGATAATCACAGCGAGTAAAGAGGTAGCGATCATGAGATGGAGGGACTCCTTTACTTCTCTGAGGCTGATTGGCTTTTTGGGCTCACCTATTAAAGGCTTTTTCTTACATGTACCAAAATAGAAATTCACCCCTCCTAATTGGATGTCCAATGCTCCTGCAACAGCCGCTTCAGGATATCCGCTATTGGGACTCATATTTTTACGACCATCCCTCCAGGTCATTTTCCAGGCCTTCTTCCAGTCTTTTCTTAAGAAAAAAGAAGCCAGGACGAAAAGGAGTGCGGTCATTCGGGCAGGGATAAAATTGGCCAGATCATCCGCCCTGGCCGAGGCCCATCCAAAGTGGCAATAACGTTTGTTTGTATACCCCACCATGGAATCCAGAGTATTTAGGGCCTTGTAAGCCATTGCCAATGGCGGACCTCCGATCACCAGACAAAATAGGGGGGCAATAATCCCATCCGAGGTATTTTCTGAGACGGTCTCAATCAAGGCGCGGCAGATTTCATTCTCATCGAGATGACCCGTATCCCTGCTCACTAAAAAACTGACCTCTTTCCGAGCACAGATTAAATCCCCATCTTGGAGAGTTTTTACCACTTTTTTTACCTCACCATAGAGATTTCGAGTGGCCAGTGTGGTATAGGCAAAAAAAACGGTTGCAATAAAAGAGAGGACAGGATGAATCCATCCAGCCATTCGGATAATTGTCCAGGTAGAGATGCCTGCAGTAAGGACAACGACCAACGCCAAAATTCCTCCCAGAAGACGCTGCTTAAAGGGTGAATCGCCTTCTCGTAGCAATTTGTTCTCTAAGAAATGAATGGTTCTCCCTATCAACTTAACCGGATGAGGATAACCCCGTGGATCTCCAAAAGCCCAATCCGCCATATAGGCCACCGAAAGTTCAAAAGCGGTCATCCGTTTATCCTAAAATGATCAGAAGGAGACATAGAAGTTCTGAGAGTTCATTTGCTGCTCCGAGAACATCACCTGTCACCCCGCCCAATCTCTTGATGAAAAAGAGCCGGTATCCGAGGCTGAAAAGACCGATTCCTAAAAACACCATGATCCCCTTAACACCCATGAGAAATAAGGTAATTCCAAACGCCGAGGCTGAGGATAGAACCAATTCACAAATACCAAGATTTTCGGTGAAAGGTTTACCTAATCCTCCATTAGATCTGGCATAGGGTGATCGATAACAAACTAAAACCATAGAATTCCTCCCCATCACAGTCATTAAGATGAGTGAGTAGGGAAGAGAGGGATTCGAAATTCCGTCCAGAGCAAAATATTTGGCTCCGATGAGAAGGACCAGGCTCAGGACCCCAAAAGCACCAATCCGGCTATCTCTCATCACTTCGAGAATCTTTTCCTTTGTTCCACCAGAGGCCAGACCATCTATGGTATCTGCAAATCCATCCAGATGAAGGCCCCTTGTTATAAGGGCAAGAAGTCCTATCGTAAACCAGAGGACAAGGGGCTTGGGAAAGATGAATGAGAAGAGATAGTGGCCAAGGGTTAAAAGCAGACCGATCAATAAGCCCACCAGAGGGAAAAAGGCCATGGATGAGGCCAATTCCTTTCTGTTCAAGAGGGATAGATGCCCCACGGGAAGAATGGTTAGAAATGATATGGCTCGAAGAAGGCTCTTCACTCTTTCCCTTTCAAAAAGACCGGAATCCCTGAAACCATAAATATCACCGTATCCACTGATTCAGCCATCTTTTGATTGGCCCATCCTGCAATATCTCTAAACCGGCGGCTTAAAGGGTCGGCAGGCACGATTCCCATTCCCACCTCATTGGAGACGAGGATGAAAGATGCCTGGCTCTCTTTAAAGGCCTCGATCAGTTTCCCCACTTCCTCCATTGCCCTTCCGTCATCGTCCCATTTCATCAGAAGATTGGAGAGCCAGAGGGTGGTGCAATCAAGCAGGATCACCTCCACCTCATTTCCGTATTGCCTGATTTTTTGAACAACCTCTATGGGTTCCTCAATGGTCCGCCACTCCTGTCCCCTCATCTTTCTATGCATTTCCACACGCCGGGCCATCTCTTCATCAAGGATTTCACAGGTAGCCAAATAAATTTTTTTAGTAAAACGGCGGTTGGCATAGGCCAGAGCAAAACGGCTTTTGCCGCTTCGACACCCTCCCGTAATGAACAGGTTCCTCTTCATATTATCCCCATTTCTCTTCTAAGACCTTAAGTGAACGGCTCAGGTCATCGAGGGAGAAGACTTCAATGGATACGATCCCCTGGAAGTTTCGAAGGGAAGAGAGGATAAACTCCATCTTTTTTTCCTCTAACATATGGATTCCCAGATGGTCCACCCCGTTGTCAAACCCATGAAGATGGATGATCGAGGTTTCTATAAGATATTTTTCAAAATAGTTTCGAAGGTCCTGTCCGTAGACCAGGATGTGACCGATATCGAGGCAGATGGAGAACCCAAATTCCTTTACGATGTCTTCAATCCACTCGAAGGGATACCGGAGGGTTTCGATGGAGATGCAGTTTGGATCAATTCCATCCCTCACAATCTCATCAAGGCTCCGGATGATCAGGCTCCGCCATTTCTGGACATCCGTTTCCTCCCGGCCACTTCTATCGCGAAGATCGAGATGGAGGGTGTAAGTCGAAGGATTGAGGCAGCGAGTCTTATGGA
>DYHU01000053.1 GCA_020724025.1 Syntrophorhabdus sp.
CTCTGGCCCGGGATAGCTTTATCTCCGAAGCCAATACCCCCACCTCTCGCTCCCCCCCTGTGGCACAGACCGTCACACATTCGTTACACCCCAGAAGCAAGACCTTCTTGTAGGGCTTGAGCATGGTGAGTATTTCTTCAAGTGTTTTACGATTCGCTACAATCATCTCTTTTCTCCTCCCTCATTTCCTCCCACAAATCCCCCTTCCTCCCCCTTTACTAAACTGATCGTGTCCCATAAGTCGGCTGCTGGACACAAGGAGGGGGCGCATAACTGGGGCAATTGAGGCTTTGGCATAATGTATTTTGGTGTCATTCCCGTGAAAACGGGAATCCAGGACCAACAGGAAATGCCTGGATTCCTGCTTCTGCAGGAATGACAAACTTAAAGAATAATAATGATTTCGAGATGTTAACAACATATAACTTAGCCCCTTGTGTCCAGCCTCCCCATTTATGGGTAAAGATCAGTTTGCTAAAGGGGGAAAGAGGGGGTTATCCGATTCGCTACAATCATTGATTTCTTCCAAATTACGTGACTGGTGATTCGTGACTCGTGATTCGTTTTTTTAGTACGATTCACCAATCACGATTCACGCTTCACGTTTTTCTTCACCGGTGAGGGCCCCAACGCCCTTATCTTCTCCGTCATCTCACGGGCCACCTCCGCAAATCTCTGACCCTGGGCTGAACTCATGTTGTATATTTCCACTCGGCCAGAACCCAATCCCACCTCATCCAATAGTGTCTTCACATACTGGACCCTCTTTTTGGCCCTGAGGTTCCCCCTCAAGAAATGACACTCCCCCTCCAAACACCCCGCCAGGTAAACCCCGTCCACCCCTGATTCAAAGGCTTTAAGGATCAATAGAATATCCACCCGGCCCGTACAGGGCACCTTCACGATCTTCACATTTGTCGGATAGGAAAGCCTCATCGAACCTGCCAGGTCCGCCGCACTGTAAGCTCAATGCTCACAACAATATGCCAAGATCTCAGGCTCAAACTGCGTGACTGGTGATTCGTGACTGGTGACTCGTGGCTCCTGCGCTGCCTCCATTGCCTCTCCTATCTATTGATTAGTTCGGAGTAATTTAGTTCGGAGTTCGGAGTAAAACCTTTATGAATTCTCCGAACCCTGTAGGGGCAATTCATGAATTGCCCCTACTCCGAACTCAGAACTTATCATCAACGCTTGTGATTTCGCCCAGAGCTGACGGTCCCGAAAATGCATCAGCTCTATGGCCCTGGCCGGACACTCGGCCACACAACTGCCACACCCCTTGCACTTGGCCAGATCAATCTCCGCCTCCCCCTTGGCATTGATCACTGGGACACTGTAGGGACAGACCCTCACACAGGTCAAACAGGCCGCACACCGCTCCCCTTCCACTACCGCAACAACACCACCAACTTGAAGGGCTTCCTGAGAGAGGATGGTTGCAGCCCGTGCAGAAGCAGCTTCTGCCTGGGCGATCGTCTCATTGATCGATTTCGGATAGTGTGCCATGCCGCAGAGATAGAGACCATCGCTTGCAAAATCAACGGGTCTTAATTTGACATGAGCTTCCAGGAAAAAACCATCCAGTGTGAGCGGGAACTTAAAGAAATTGGCCAGCTCCTTACTTCCTTCATTGGGAACGACCGCCTCCGAGAGAACAAGGAAGTCCGGATGGAGTGTTAGGGGAAGATGAAGCATCGGATCTTCTATCCGAACAGAGATTCGTCCATCGGATAGGGAGACAGAAGGCTTTTTCTTATCGTCAAACCGGACAAAGAGAACTCCTTTCTCTCTTGCCTCTGTATAGAAAGCCTCCTTGAATCCATAGGTCCGCATATCTTTATAAAGGATGAAGATGGAGGTATCGGGATAAAGCTCCTTCATTCTGATCGCATTCTTAATGGCCACACTGCAACAGATCCGGCTGCAGTAGAAAGTCCTTGAGGGATCATCATCCCATGGGCCCACACATTGAATGACCACGATGGATTTGGCTTGTGAGAGAGAGGGATCGGTTTGAGACAACCGTTTCTCAAACTCTTCCTGGGTGATTACTCTCGAATCTTGACCCAAGAGATAAGCTTTGCCTCGATACTCACTACCGCCTGTAGCAATGATCGTTGCTCCGTGATCTAAAACTCTCTGGCCCGAACCATTCATTGGAGCCACTTTCGTCTTAAAATTCCCTACCGCTCCTTCATGCTCAATAATCTGATGGCCTTCCAGAACCTCAATTCTCGGGTGGCTCTCCACCTTCTTTATTAAACCTCTTAAATAGGCCTGTGGATCACCTCCGTTGCCACTGTTATAGATCTGCCTCAGTCTGCCACCCAGTTCTTTTTCCCTTTCCACTAAGTAGACCGAGTAACCCTGCTCTGCCATGCTCAAGGCGCTTACCATCCCAGCCAGCCCGCCTCCTACAATGAGACAATCATGGATCAGACTCCGTGGAACTTCATGAAGGGGTTCCAAATTTCTGGAGCAGGCCACGGCCATCCGGACAAGTTCTTTTGCCTTCTCTGTGGCCTCTGCCTTCAATCCCATATGAACCCAGGAGCACTGATCACGGATATTGGCCATCTCAAAGAGGTAGGGATTTAGACCCACTTCCCGAATCGTATCTCTGAAAAGAGGCTCATGCGTTCTTGGAGTGCAGGAGGCAACGATCACTCGATTCAAATTGAGTTCCCGTACCCTTTCCTGGATCAATTTTAAGGAGTCTGCCGAGCAGGTATAGATCGTATTCTCAGCATGGACCACTCCGGGAAGGGACTTTACAAATTCGGTGACTTCTTTCACATCCACCGTTCCCGCGATATTCGTTCCGCAACTGCATATAAAGGCGCCGATTCGTGGCTCCTCTTCTCGAGAGACTTCCCTTTCCGGAGGATACTCCTTCTTTCGAACCAGAGTCCCCCGGACTTCACCGATGATGGAAAGAGCCCTGGCGGCCGCACCGCTCGCCTGAATCACACTGTCAGGAATATCTTTCGGTTCGGTAAAGGCGCCGCAGGCAAAGACGCCTGGACGGCTCGTATCAATAGGCTCAAAATCTTTCGTGCGGCAGAATTGATAGGAGTCAAGTTCAATGCCTGATGCCTTTGCCAACTGTTGAATGTCCGGAAGGGGAGACATGCCAACACTCAGTATCGCCAGATCAACTCTCTCCTCTTTAACAGCATAACCCCCATCCGATTCCTCGTATCGAATGAGTATATCCTTTGTCCCGGGATCCTCTTCCAATCCCGAAATACGGCAGGGGATATATTGAATCCCCTTCTCCTTCCCTCTCTCGAAATAGGCGTCAAACCCTTTGCCAAAGGCTCTCATATCCATTTGAAAGATCTTGATCTCCACGCCCGGGATGTGCTCCATGGCGAGCATCGCCTCTTTGATCGCATACATGCAGCAGACCGAGCTGCAGTAATCGTGTCTCTTCTCCCTTGAACCCACACACTGGAGAAAGGCGATCTTCCCCGGCTCCCTGTGATCTGAAGAGCGCCGTGTGACATGGCCGCCCCATGGACCAGAGGCGCTGAGCATTCTCTCGAACTCCATGCTCGTCACCACATTGGGATAACGGCCGTAACCCAGTTCGGGTGAGAGTTCCGGATGGTAGAGGGAGTAACCGGGGGAGAGGATAACCGAACCCACCTCTAATTCTTCAAAGACATCCGCCTGCTGATGATCGATCGCCTCCCGTTTGCAGACATGAACGCAGAGGTGGCATTCCGAACAGATCCCGCAGGCGAGACATCTCACGGCTTCCTGTCTTGCCTGCTCCTCAGTGAGAACCAGTTCCACCTCTCTAAAATTTCTGACTCTCTCTTCCTCCGGTAATTCAGGATTTTTTGCCCTGGGTGATAAATCGACTTGACCCTCCTCAACCATCTGATCAATCTCTTCACGAGACAGATCAACAACAGGAAGAGGGATCTGTTCCCTTGGAGTAAGAAGCGGAACGCCTCTCAAATAGCGATCGATTGAAAGCGCTCCCCGCCGGCCATCGGCAATGGCCTGGATCAATATCCATGGCCCTCTTGCCACATCGCCTCCTGCAAAGACACCAGGCCGATTTGTGGCTAACGTGTGTGGATCGATGGCAAAGGTGCCTTTGGGGGTAACTTCAAGGCCATGGGTTTCATCGAGGAACGAGATTTCAGGAGCCTGTGCAACTGCGGCGATCATCGTATCCGCAGGGACGACCGATTCCGAACCCTTGATGGGAATGGGCCTTTTTCGTCCCGATGAATCGGGTTCTCCTAATTCCATCTTCACACATTTCACGCCCTTTACATGACCCTCCGCAACGACCACCTCGACAGGGGCGGTCAGAATTTGAATCTTAATTCCTTCCTTTTCCGCGGCCTCGATTTCCCACGAATTGGCAGGCATCTCATCCCGCGACCGCCGGTAGAGGATGCTCACCTCTTTTGCGCCCAATCGCAGGGCTGTTCTTGCCGCATCGATCGCCACATTTCCGCCCCCGATCACAATCGTCCTTTCCCCCACTCTGGGCGCAATGGGAATTCCAAAGGCAATGATGAACCTGTCTTCAAGCCCCTCGGTGATGCCGTACCTTTCGGCCAAACTGACACCCTGAAGGAAAGGAACCCCGTGATGAACACCCAGGGCTTCCTCGCCCGGAATTCCCAATTTCTGTGCCTCATGGGCGCCCATCGCTAAAAAGACGGCTGAATAACCAGCACCAAACAGGCTGTTGATATTTCGGACGGGAGCATTTAATTTCAATTGGACATTCGGATGATGGATAATCTCATCGATCTCCCTCTGAAGCACATCCCTGGGGAGGCGGTAGGACGGAATACCAACTCTCATCATACCCCCTGCCACTGGAAGGGCTTCAAAGATAGTGACCTGATAGCCCATCCGGGACAGTTGGTGGGCACAGCTCAACCCTGCAGGCCCTGCTCCAACAATGGCGATGTTGGCTTTGGGCCGTTCTGGTTCTTCTTGACTCCGAACTTCTTTATTTAACTCATCACGATGCTCATAGACCCAGTCAGCTACGAATCGTTTCAGACCACAGATGGAAACCGGTGTGTCCAGTTTTCCCCGATTGCATTTCTCTTCACAAGGATGGTTACAAACACGCCCTACTGAGGCAGGAAAAGGATTATATTCTTTCACCACGTCGAGGGCCTCTTTATACCGGCCAGCCTGAATCAGGGCAATATAACCCTGTGCGCTCGTCTCGGCAGGGCAGGTAGATTTACAAGGACTCGTTCCCCGTTTGGTGACGAGGAATGTATTGGGAACAGCCTGAGGATAAGGCCGGTAGATAGCCTTTCTCTGATCGAGACCTTCGTTGAATTCGTTGGGAAGGAAGATGGGGCAGACCTCGGTACAGTCATTGCAACTGGTGCATTTGCTCATATCCACATAACGGGGACGCCTTCGCACGGTGGCCTTAAAATGTCCGGCCTCTCCTCCCAATCCGACCAGTTCGGAATTGGTAATGATCTCTATATTGAGATGGCGGCCTGCCTCGACTAATTTGGGAGAGACAATACACATGGCGCAGTCATTGGTGGGAAAGGTCTTGTCGAGCTGTGCCATCTTTCCGCCGATCGCCGGGGACCGCTCCAACAGATAAACTCTGATTCCTGAGTTTGCCAAATCAAGAGCGGCCTGAACCCCGGCGATCCCTCCCCCCACAACCAACGCCGCACCAATTTTTTGATTTCCGTGGGCACTCATAGTTTAAAATCCTTTCTCATCCCTTGTCATTCCTGCGGAAGCAGGAATCCAGTTTTTTTCTTTGATCATTTCCTATTCTATTTGCTGGATTCCCGCTTTTGCGGGAGTGACACCTTCTCTTTTATAAGATAAAAATTAAAGTTTTAAGGCATCGAGATATTTGGAGATCCGGTCCTCTGCTCCAATAGGGATGAAATGGACTCCCTGGCAGAGATCTTTCAGCCCTTTCACCAGGTCTCTTACGATCTCAATGCTGGCCTTCTCTTTGTCCGGAGACTTCGCCAATTTTTCAATGATATGGTTCGGCACCATTCCAGGTTTCACATGTTTATTCAAAAAGAGTCCCATCTCTGCCGATCTGACAAGGATGATTTCAGCTATCACCGGAATTCGAATCGGTCCGACCCGTTTCATAAATTGATTAAAGGAATCGAGATCGAAGACCGGTGTCGTCAGAAAATACCGGGTTCCCAAGCCCGCCAGATCCTCCATCTCTTTTAACTCCATATCAGGAACCTTCTTGCCCCAGCTCGAATCGATCCCCGATCCGATACAGAATTTGGGTTTTACAAGAAGCTCCCTGCCTGAGATGTCATGGCCTTCCTGGAGGTTCTCGACTACGGAGAAGAGCTTCCCTGAATCGACATGAAAGAACATAATCTCCTGAAGACTGTCTCCGGTAATACGGTAATCTTCAGTGAAGGCGAGGATATTTTCGATCCCCGCCTCCGAGGCCCTGATCAGATGTTCCTGGATATCGACCCGGCTCTTTTCCCGGCAGGTGGTTTGAAGAATGGGCTCGAATTTCTGATCCTTTAAGGCACGGCAGGTGCCCATGGTATCCGTCACCAACCCCTCGATCTTCAATTCAGGGACGGTCAGGGCATCGATCCTTCCACGAATCCGGTCAATATTCCGAACCAGGTCCTGAACCCCTGTTCCGATGGGAGGCTGAACCTCTGAGGTGACGACAAATCTTTTACTCTTTAAACTCTCTTCTAATCTCATAGAGCTCTCCTTCTAATTATAAAACGGATATGGGAGATTGTTAAACGGATCACTTCTTCAGCCCCAGTAATTTTGCCACTTCATATTTCAATTGTTCCAATGGAAGAGGTTTTGAAAAACACGCATCTGCTCCATAATCCTTCATCTGTTTGAAGGCTTCATCATTGAGGTAAGCGGAGAGGACGATGATCTTGATATCCTTTGTTTCGGGGCTGGACTTGACCTTCTGACAGACCTCATAACCATTGATATCGGGCATCATAATATCGAGGATTAAAAGGTCCGGTTTGAAATGGCTTACCTGAAGGCCCGCCTCAAAACCATCTGAAGCGGAGATCATCTCATATCCATACTCATCCTCTTCAAGGGCCTGGACAATCGTCTCAACGATGATCTTATCGTCATCTACAACAAGGATTTTCTTCCTTTCCTCCGCCTTGGGCTCCTCTGGCAGGGGCATTCCTTTGTCTTTAAGGAACTGATCCAGATCCTCCTTCTTAATCCTTCGATGCCCCCCAACAGTCTTATAAGCCTTCAGGTGGCCTGCCTCGATCCAGTTGATTATCGTCTTAGAAGAAACCTTACAATACTTACCTGCCTGTGATACGGTTAGAATTTCCATAATTTACTCCTTTTATAGATTTTATAGTTTTTACCATTACTACAGTTTTTATAGTTTGTCAAGTAAAATATGGGGTCACATCTTAAATATTAAATATTGACATTATCCTTCTTTTTATTTATTCTCTTCTTGCTTCTCCAGTAAATATTTCTTTCACTAAATTATTAACGATGGAGTTAAAAACATGGCCAGACCATTACGCCTTGAATATCCAGGGGCCTTTTACCATGTGCTTAACCGGGGAAATAACCGCGAGCACCTCTTTAGGAATGAAAGGGATAGAGAAAAATTTCTTGCCTTACTTGGAAAGGCAAAAGATCGCTTCTCTTTGGTGATCCATACTTATTGCCTAATGGATAACCATTACCATCTTCTGATTGAGACTAAAGAACCCAACCTGAGCCAGGCAATTCAGTGGCTTCATGTCAGCTATGCGGCTTATTTTAATAGAAGATATCAGCGTCCCGGCCATTTATTCCAAGGGAGATTCAAAGCTATTTTGATAGAGGCGGATGAGTATTTGAAACCTCTATCTCGATACATTCACCTCAATCCAGTCCGGGCAAAATTAGTCTCAACCCCAGATTTATATCTCTGGAGCAGTTATCGCGCTTTAATCGGTAAGACCAAAATTCCTCGGTTCCTGGAGGTAGATTGGTTGCTGTCCAGTTTTTGCGAAAAGAGAAAAGAGGCGATGCGGAGGTATAGGGTTTTTGTCGAAGGGATCGACATGACAAAACTAAAAAATCCGAATAAAGAAATCGTTGGCAGTTTTATTTTAGGGAGAGAACACTTTGTAAACTGGGTAAAAGAGACATTTCTCTCTGGAAGGGATGATAATAAGGAGATACCACAATTGAAGCAGCTCAAAACGAAGGCGGATCCGAGGGTGGTAGTGGAGGAGGTTTGCAAAGAGTTTGAGTGCTCAATGGAACAGGTCTTAAAAAAGGGGACAAAGAGAAACACAGCTCGGGAGGCAGCGATCTATCTCACAAAGGAGCTGAGCGGATTAACCTGCAGGGATCTGGGAATTTATTTCGGAGGTGTCAGCGGAGCTTTAATTACAATGATGGCTAATCGAATTGCCCAAAGGCAAATACGAGATCAGGTGCTTGAAGAAAGGATAGAGAAGATTAAAGAAAAAATATTTAATATTTAAGATGTGACCCCAATTTCATATGGAGGATGGCCCTTGCTGAAAAGAGACCCGAAAGGCTGGCGCCCACGATCCCGTGGGAGGGTCGGGTATAGTGACCCACCTGAAAGAGTCCGGGGATTGGAGTTTGATGAGAAGGCCTAAAATTTCCGATCTGCCAGGGCGTGGAGGCAAGGCCATACATGGCGCCCCGCTCATTTCCGGTATATCGCTCCAGCGTCAATGGAGTGGCCGCTTCATAAAAGAGGAGATGACTTCTTAAATCCGGAATCAACTTCGATTCCAACTGTAGGAGAATCTTCTGAGAAAACTCCCTTTTGATCCGGCGATAGGTCTCGGAATTCCCCGATCCCCATCTCTCCTGATAATGGTAAGGGGCGACCACAAGAACCTTCACAATGTGCTGCCCCTTCGGAGCCAGTGAAGGATCTAAAAGCGTCGGGATCGATACGATCAGGGTGGGGTTTTTCGGAATCTCGCCCCTTTGCATCATCCGGTGCTCCTCTTCGAGATCGGAAAGGGAGCGAAGGTAGGTAAAATAGGGAAGGCCCATCTCTTTTAAATTCAAATCCGTTGCCAGATAAAGGATGAAGCAGGAGAGGGAATATTCGAATCGCCTCGTCTTTCTTAAGACAGGTTTTCGGAATTCGTGAGGAAGCAGTTTTGCCAGATGGTTCGGATTGATATTGGAAATGATCAGGTCCGACTGGAATATCTTCCCGTCCTTGGTCAGGACCCCTTCAACCCTTCCGTCTTTGATGAGAATCTGATCCGCCTCTGTCCGAAGGGCGATCTCTCCGCCGGAGCGAAGACAGGAATTGGCTACGGCTTCGGAAACCCTTCCCATCCCGCCCTTGGGATAGAAGACGCCCTCCATCAGGGCTTTGCTGATAAGGGTGGCGACAAAGAGAAAGGAGAGCCGTGAGGGCGGGTCCGTCACGGGAAGGGTGTGAAGGGCCATCTTGATCTCCCTTCCTCTGAAGAGACGGTCAAGAACAGTCTGATGAGTGGTCCGGTGAAAGCGTAGGAGATTTCTGAAGAAGAATGGAAAGAGGATCTTTCTGGCCGGAGTGATCCGGGAGTAGGACTTCACTTCATCCCCAATCCGTTTCACCAGGGAAAGATAGTCCTTCAATCCCTTCTCTTCTTCTGGAAAGAGGTTGAGCAGTCCATCGGCATAGGAAGAAAACCCTCCTGTTTCGAGACGGACTTCAAAGCCGGGATAGATGTTTCTGATGTGCTGGACGGGGATAAACTCTATGGCCTCATGGGCATTGATCTCCCTCAGAATCTGATAAAACTCCCCTCCCTCCTGACATCCTCCAATGAATGCCCCTGTCGCATCAAGGGTATATTCTCTCCTTTTGAAGGAGACGACATAGCCTCCCGCCTGTTTCTCTTTTTCGAGGAGAAGGACTCTCCATCCCCTTCTTGCAAGAAGGGCACCGGCGGTCAGCCCTCCCATTCCTGCCCCGATGATGATGGCGCCATATCTCTTATTGTTCGCCATGCCTGCCTTTCCAGAGAATGAGAATCGTCGGAAGAAAAGAGAGGGAGGCGATCAAACAGAATCCCATTCCTAAAATGGTCACCCATCCCATCGCGGAGAGGGCCTGATACCGGGCAGTGACCAGCGAGCCGAACCCGAGGATCGTGGTAAGGGTGCACATCGTCATGGCCCTTCCAGTGGTGCGCAAGGCGTGGATGGGATCTTTCCCCCCTCCTTCTAAATAGCGGTGCATCAGATGAATGGAGTTATCGATGCCCATTCCGATGATCATGGGCAGGATGACCGCATTGACGAAATTAATCCGGATTTTCAGGAGGGACATCGCCCCCAACATCCAGATCAGTCCCATCACCAGAGGCATCAGGATAAAAAGGGTGATTTTCCATCTTCTGAAATGGGAGAAGACGAGAAGGAGAATGATCAAGAGTGAAACCGGCGTGAGGAGAAAAAGGTCCTCCCGGACCACCCGGAGGATCTCCGATTCCACCCTTTCAGGACCCGTTGCCGAAAGACCCGGCACCCCCTTCTCCAATTGATCCAGCGCAAGATTTCCCTTTTGATAGTAGAGATGAGAGACGACCCGATAGGTCTCCCCCTTCTGAATGAGAAAGGGCTCGATCCCTTTCCGCAAGGGGCTCTGTTTGATGGCGGCGATGAGGGTTTCGGGCGAATGGATCTTCTCGTTGCCCAGGCTCATCTGTTCAAGGCTCTGAAGGAGACCCCGAAACCCGCTCACTTCAAAACCATTCTCATTTAGGGCGTTGATCAAATCCCTTCTCACCCTCTTCAGGTCGATCGACTGCCGGATCGCCTCTGCTCTCCTCTTCTGCTCTTCCGGGGAGGGAATGAACCGGCAGAGGGAGACGAAGGAATCGATCTTCCCCTCCTTCTGAAACCTCTCAAAGAGTTTGATCGCCTCTTCTTCTTTGGCTAAAAGTGCAGTCAGATCCTTACCTTCATGGATGGCTAAAGCCTCAAGCTTTCTTCCTCCAAAGACCCTGGCCATCCGGTCCAGGACTTCAAGCGATTTTATCTCCTTTGGCCTCAGATTTCTGAAATCCCTTTCCACCTCCATCCGGAAAGCGAAAAAGAGAAAAAAGAGGGTTACTCCGATCAGGACGAAAAAAGTCAACAGGCTCCTCCTCTCAAGAAAGGAAGAGAGGTGATCGAAGCGCAGGGTCTGAAGCGCTCGATAGGAGTAGGCCTTCTTTCTCCGGTCGATCCAGATGAGAAAGGAGGGAAGGACAAAGTAGATGCAGAGGAGTGCGCAGAGGAGGCCCGTCGAGACGAGGAAAGCCAATTCTACGATCCCCCTGACCCTGGAGAAATAGAGGGCTCCAAAGGCGAAGATCGTGGTGAAGGCTCCTGTCCAGATCCCTGATCCTGTCTCAATGAGCGTGATTTCAATGGCGTCGGAGACATCCCTTCCCGATGCCCTCTCCTGGTGGTAGCGGTCATAGAGATGGACAGCGAAATCAATCCCGAGGCCCACCAGGATCGCCGCAAAAGCGCTCGTGAGAATGTTCAAACTTCCCACGGTGAGGGAGGCAATCCCCATGGTCAGATGGATTCCCCCAATGAGGGGAAGACCGACGAAGAGGAGGGTGACCCATCTACGGTAGACAAAGAGGAAGAGGAGGAGGACGAGGATGAGGGAGGTGATGAAGGAAGTCTGCATATCGAATCGAAGGGTCTTTGCCTCGGCTGTGGCAATGGGATGGGCTCCGGTGAAAGAGATCAAGACATTTTTTCGATCTGTGTAAGAGACCAATCTGTTTAATGCCTCCATCAGGGAGTACGAAAAGGGGAGATCCGTTGCAGGCCTGACAGGCTCGGTTATGATCAAAAGGGTTTTTCCGTCTTTCGAGAGAAAGAGAGGACTCGACTCATCGAACTCCATGCCCTTCACCCCTGCCCTCCACTTTTCCATGAAGAGCCAGCGCATCTCAAGGGGATCGATCTGGATCAGGTCCTTCATGGCAAAGGAGGCCTGGCTGACGAGAACCCTTCTGTTCTTTCGGATCTGCTTTGTAATCTCCTCCTCACTCCACCTCTCCTTCAATTTTGAAATATCCTCTCCATTGAGGAAGAGATACGGGTGGGTGAGAAAGAGGGTGAGAGCGGGTTTGGCCCTATCCAGGTCTTCCGGTTCTATCTTCTGGTAACGGATGCTCTTGAAGGCTTTCTTCCCGGAGACCTCCATGCCCCTCAACTCCTCTGCAACTCTTACCCCCGAATCGATAAAGTCCCGGGCAGGGGTCCCTTCTTCCCTCTCCAGGAGAACGAAGAGGAGGTCGAATGTCCCTGTCTCCTTCAGGTTCTCCATATAGAGTTTGATCGGACCTTTCTCGGCAGGAAAGAGCTTCAGGAAATCGGGATCGAATCGAAGGCTACCTGTGAGGAGAAAGGCCACCCCAAAGAGGGCGAGGAAGATGAGAAGGATCTTCCGATGGTGATGAAGAGAGAGATGGGCAATCCCTTTGAGTATCCGCTTTCGCATCATTGAAAAACTTCAACCTTCGTTTAGCGAGATGAAAGGGATTATAACAGAAGCGTATCGAATAGGAAAATCGTAATCATGAAAAAGCCCTTTACAAGAAAGACCCGATGGAATTAAAATGCGAGGCCATGGGCATTAGAAAGATAATAAGTCGTGATTTTCTTCTCACCTTCTCTGCTCAACTGACCTTCTCCTCCTCCCTCTTCATTCTCATCCCCACCCTTCCGATCTACCTTTCAAGGCTGGGGTCCGCCGAAACAGAGATCGGAATTCTGATCGGAATCTCCAGCGTCTCCTCTCTCATCCTGAGACCCTTTATCGGAAGGGCCCTTTTACGAACCCCGGAAAGAAATTTCATGCTCGTGGGCTCTCTCTTCTTCATCCTCTGCTCCATCGCCTATATCTTTCTGCTCCCTTTCTGGCCTTTCTTAATGATTCGGGTCCTTCAGGGATTTGGGTTTGCACTCTTCTATACGGCATCGACCACTTTCATCGCCAATATCAGTCCGGATGCTCACCGGGGGCAGAGCCTCAGCTATTTCTTTTTGGCCTTCAATTTTGCTTTTGCTCTGGCGCCTTCCTTCGGGATGTTCCTGATCAACCAATTCAATTTTACCTTCCTCTTTCTGGTCTGCACGGCCCTTTCCATTTGCTCCCTATTCTTCTCCATCCGATTGAAAGAGAGGAGGGAAAATGCTCCGGAGGCTCCACCGACGGAGGATCGGTCCCTTCTCAACCGAAAGGCTCTTCCACCCGCCATCATGGCCTTCTTCACTCATATTATCTGGGGAGCGTTAACCGCTTTCTTTCCTCTTTATGCTCTGGAGCATGGAATGAGCAATCCCGGACTTTTTTTTGCGGCATTTGCCACCATGTTGATTCTGGGCCGCACTTTCGGCGGAAGGATACTGGACCTCTACAGCAGGGAAAAGGTGATTTTCCCCTGCCTGCTTACCTATATTATGGCAACGGTCATCCTCGCCTTCTCGAAAACAACACCCATGTTTATTCTGGTCGCCATCATCTGGGGCGCTGGAAATGCCTTTGCCTTCCCGGCTTTCGTTGCCTATGCGATCGATCTCGCCGGTCCCTCCCGGGGGCCAGCGCTGGGGACATTCACAGCCCTTTCTGATCTGGGGGTTGGGCTGGGCGCTGTGATCATGGGCATTGTCCTCCGTTTGACCAACTTTCAGACGATGTTTCTCTGCCTGGCGTTCACGGGTATCATCAATTTTATTTACTTCTATCTCTTCGTGATGAAAAAGGCGAAAACTTGACAGGGCCATTGATATGATGGAGCAGGTCGAAAGATGAGAATATTAGTGATCGTAAATCCTGTGGCGGGGGCCGGTAAAACCCTCCGTCTTCTCCCCAGAATCAAACGCTGGCTCTCCGAATCCCCTCACGAATTTCTGTTCGTAATCCCGGAGTCACCGGAGGAGATGCGCTCAGAGATACTCAATGCCTCTGCACAAGGAATCGACGCCATCCTCCTTTCAGGAGGTGACGGAACGGTCCATCAGGCCCTTCCGGCCATAGCGGAAACGGACATTCCATTCGGCTTCTTGCCCTGTGGCCGGGGAACGATTTTGCCAGGAATATTGGTTTGCCGATGGATGTGAAAAAAAATTGTTCCCTGCTCTTCAACCCGTCATTTCGTAAACTCGATTTGCCAAGCATCAATCAAAAGATTCCTTTTGTGGCCATTGCCTATGTCGGCTTTGACGCGGAGGTGAGCAGGTTGGCCAATGACCGAAAAGGCTATTTCGATGGTACGTTAGGTTATGTCGTCTGTGTTCTAAAAGCGTTAAAGAATTTTAAACCCTTTGAAATTGAGATCACTATTGATGATCAAACCTGGAGAGAACGCGTGATGATGGTAGCCGTTGCCAATGCCCCGTTTTATGGAGGAGGTATGAAAATTGCCCCTCAGGCCATCATGGACGATGGGATATTGAACATCTGTATGGTGAAAGAGATTCCCAAATGGGAACTCCTTCAACAATTCCCGAAAGTGTTCAAGGGCACCCATATCTCCCATCCAAAGATCATGATGGCGACTGGAAAAAGAATTAAACTCATCTCGGAGGAAAAGAGGGATATCTTTGCGGATGGAGAATATGCAGGAAGTCTGCCGGCGGAGTGCACGATCGGGAGTCAGACCGTCAAAGTTCTGGTTCCCAATTTTCTAAACAACAGGGGGAAAAATGAAAACAGATAAAAAACGGCTATCAACACTGGTGATCACCCTACTTCTACTCCCTTCCCTTCTTTATGGAAAAGAAAAACTCCTGACCCTCATCCATACGAACGATATGCACTCCCATCTTCTCGGGCTTTCGTCCAATATCGACTATTCGCCATTCAAAACCCGAGACGATGCGACCCTGGGCGGATGGGCAAGGGTAGCCACAGTGATCAAATCGGAGAAGGGAAAGCGCGCAAACCCGGCCCTCGTTGTCGATGCAGGCGATTTCCTCATGGGCTCTCTCTTCCATATGATGAGCAGGGAAGAGTCCTTGGAGCTCCGCTTGATGAAAGAGATGGGCTATGATGTGATCACCCTGGGAAATCATGAATTCGACCTGATGCCTAAAGGGCTGGCAAGAATCATCACCTCTGCCTATCAAAAAGGTGGGATACCGGAGATCGTCTTCTCAAGCGCCATATTCAATCAAGAAGACCCTGAGGACGACACGCTTGAAGAGGTTTTCAAAAAGGGGTTGATCAAACCCTACACGGTGAAAGAGATCCAGGGGGTCAGGATCGGGTTCTTTGGAATCATAGGAAAGGATGCGGCAGAGGTATCCCCCTTTGCCCGGCCAGTCAAATTCAGAAATCCAATCGAAGTCTCGCGTGAGATGGTCAAAATCCTGCGGGAGAAGGAAAAAGTAGACCTGGTCATCTGTCTTTCCCACAGTGGACTCCGGGAGAAGAAATCACGCTCAGAGGATGAACAGTTGGCCAAAGAGGTTTCCGGAATCGATATCATTGTAAGCGGCCATACCCATACGAAACTGGCGAGACCCATCAAAGTGAACAACACGATGATTGTTCAGGCACATGCCTACGGAAAGAACGTGGGCATCCTCGATCTGGCATATAAGAACGGCCAGATGAAATTGAAGGAATATAAGATGGTTGATGTTGACGATCGGATTCAGGGCGACGAGAAGATTCAGAAGAAGATCGAATCCTATATCGATGTGATCAATCAAAGGATTCTTAAGGGCCATCAACTCACCTTCTACCAAGTGGTAGCAAAAACCGATTTTGATCTCACTTCGGTTCCGAATGAATCGAACCTTGGAAATCTCATTGCCGATTCAATCCGCTGGGCAGTAAATAGAATCGATTACGATAAGAACGACCCCGTCAGCAGGGTGGTATTGGCCATCGAATCCAACGGAGCGATCAGGGATGATCTTCTTAAAGGAAAAACCGGAAAAGTGGCGGTCTGCGATCTCTTTCGCACCATTCCCCTCGGCATCAGCCGTGGGGACGATAGCATGGGATATCCGATCATCACCTGCTACCTCCATGCCCACGAAATCAAGAAGATCCTTGAGGTGGTGACAAGCATCTACCCTAAAAAGGGAAATAAATTCTTCCTTCAGGTTTCAGGGGTGAAATTTAAATATAATCCCAACAGGATGATCTTCGACAGGGTGACCGATATTTGGATCGGAAGCGAGGAGGAGGGATATTTCCCCCTCGATTATTCGGAATCGAATAAGGCCCTTTACAGGGTTGCCGCCAATATTTACAACGCAACTTTTATCAGCTTTGTGGGCCGTTTCACCTATGGCATTCTCGATGTTGTCCCCAAAGACCGAAGTGGCAACCCCATGGTTTCCGGGAAACCCAAAGGCAATCCCTTCGATCTCCTTTTGCCGTTGAGGGCCGATATCGACAAGCAGAAACCCGGCATTCAAGAATTCAAACAATGGATTGTTCTGATGGACTATGTGAGAAGTTTTGCGGACAGAGATGGCGATAGCATCCCTAACATCCCTGTAAAATACAAAGGGAAACTTGGAAGAATCGTAAAAGAACCGAGTTTGAACCCGGTTCGCCTTCTTTCACGAGGCACCTATGTCACCTGGATCGCCTTCGGCGCAGTGTTAGTTATTCTTCTCATCACTGGATCGGTAATCTACCTTGTGCTGAGGAAGGTAAAACGGGTGGCTCAAACCAAAACGGCTTTTTCGGCTTCTCATAGAAAATAGATTCTCCCTCCACTTTCGGTAATCCTGCCTTCAGGAAAGCTTTTATTACTGTACCAATTTAGCCTTTTGACCCCCCCCTCGCCCCCCTTTAGAAAACTGACCGTGTCCCATAAGTCAGGTGGCTGGGCACAAGGAAGGGGGCATGACCGGTGTAATTGAAGGTTTTGCATTTCGTATTTTGGTGTCATTCCCGTGAAAACGGGAATCCAGGACCAATAGAAACATCTATAGGGGTAGGGACAGCGCATTGGATTGCGCCGCCCCTCCCTCCGAACCGGAC
>DYHU01000354.1 GCA_020724025.1 Syntrophorhabdus sp.
AGAAGGAATGACAAAACTAAACTGGTTTACAAAAACACACTACTTGGTGATCTTGATCCAGTCTGTAAGCCGTTCGATATTTCCATCGGGCTTGACTTTGCCGTAGAATACATGTTTGCCGCCCTGTCTGTCCTTCAGACCGGCATAGGTGATGGGCAGGCCGATTCCCTGAAAATCCTTTAAACCCTCCATGGCCTTCACCCAGCTCTCCGTTGTCAAATTTCTTCCCGCTCTTCTCACGCCTTCGACAAATGGTTCAGCAAAGGCAATCCCCGCATAATAGAAGACACCCCATCGCTCCTGAGGCGCAAATTTTTTATGCGCTTCACGGTATTTGACCATCAGAGGGTGATTCGAATCTGGAAGTTCGGCAAAATTAGAATTGATCATGCCGGCCCACAACCCCCTTGTAATGCTCATCATCAGGGCAGAGTCGGAAAGGGTGTTGCTGGTTGCCCATTGGGGTTTAAAGCCAATCTTAGCCGTTTCTGCCAAAATCAATGCGGCATGGGTAGGCATGGTCCACATAATGACCGCCTCTGCTCCTGAATTTTTCAGTTTAAGACCATGGGTGCTTAGGTCACGATCAGTTACTTCAGCTGAAACCTTTTCAACGAGTTTGATCTTGTGTTTTAAAAGATACCTCTCTACTCCCATCACTCCCTGTTTCCCATAGTCATCGTTCTGATAGAACATGGCTATCTTTTTAAAACCCAGTTTTTCATAAAGATAACCTGTCAGGTTAAAGGCTTCATCATCATAGAGGGGGTACATGGCAAAGAGGTGTTTCTGAATAGGATGAATCCACTCATAAACTCCGGTTACTGGGCTGAACCAGGGTACCTTGTTCTCCATCAGGTAATCTCTTGCCGTCATTCCCGTGGCCACCCCTACGCCTCCGACAACCGCAAAAACACCGATCTGCTCGACAAACTCCTTAGCAATGGCTTTTGTCTTGGCAGGCATGTAGGAATCGTCGCGAAGGAAATATTTGAACTTCCTTCCATGGATTCCCCCTTCTTCATTAATGATTTTGACTAAAAGATCTGTTCCCCGGGCTACCGCACCCCAGGGCGCGGCGGGTCCGGTTTGAGGCCCCCACTGGCCAATGAGAATCTCGGTGTCCGTCACCCCACGAACCGCCTGAGCGGATGCCGGAGCAGTAATAAAAAATGCAAAAATCAACACGCCAACAAAAATCAAATTCTTCTTTACCATTTTTATCTTCCTCCTTTCTAAGGTTTTTTCTTATGCCCCTCACCCAACCCTCTCCCCAGTAGCACCCCGCCAGGCGGGATGGCCACCGGAGAGGGCAAGGGTGAGGGGGAAACTCACACCTTCTTCACATAATGTTTTGCCAGGAGTCCGCTCGGCTTGATGCATAGCATCAACACAATGATGGCAAAGGCGACAACCGATTTGAACGAGAGAGACACATATCCGCCAAAAAGGTTTTCGATGATTCCCAGCAGCGCTCCTCCCACAGCAGCGCCCGGCAGGCTCGTCATTCCTCCAAGAACCCCTGATGCAAAACCCTTCAGGAGGGGGTCCATCATCATCGGGGGATCGAGCACCCCAAGGGCCGCAATGAGCATCCCGGCCACTGCTCCCACCATGGAACTGAGCGCCCAGGTGAAGGATAAGATCCACTTCGTACGGATGCCCATGACCCGGGCCGCCAGCTGGTTCTGTTGAGTGGCCCTCATGGCAATGCCCAATTTGGTATATCGGAAAAAGAGAAAGAGGATCAACATCAGAACCAGGGAGACGATAAGCGTCCAGAAGTTGATCTTGCTAATGATTAAACCTGAGAAGTGGTAAGCCTCTATATTGGAAACCGGAAAGGGAAAGGCCCTTTGATCCGGCCCCCATTTCCAACCCACAAATCCCATCAGGACCATTTCAAATCCGAGGGTGATGATGATCAAACCAAGGACGGTCGGATCCTTTGCCTGCCTCAAAAAAACGATCTCAAAGAAGATGGCGAGCAGAATAGCGAAAAGGAAGGTGAGGGCCAGCGTATAGGGGAAGGGAACCTGATGGGTTTCGAGAAGGGTGAAGGCGACGAACGTGCTAATCATGGCCATCTCGCCCTGGGCGAAGTTGAGGACTTCAGAGGTCTTGTAGATGATGACCATGGCAAGGGCCAGAAGGGCATAACAGGCTCCCACCGCCAATCCACTCACAATCAATTGACCAAACATTGCACTCTCCGCAAATGCCCCCCTCCCTTCCCTCCCCCTCGAGGGGGGAGGGTGAGGGTGGGGGTGTTAAAAGGGCCATGTCTTCCAGTAGCGTTTCGTTCGGATCCAGAATCCGAATAGTCCCAGGGGTTCGAAGAGGACGATCAATATCATAATCAGTCCATAGACGATGACGGCAATATTCGAAATCCCCGCTACACTCATATATTTTTGTGAAAAAGTGACGAGCGCCGGTCCGATCAATGAAATATCCTGAATCGCCTGAAGTTTAATGTCGAGAAAGGTCATCAGGGTAGCCCCGCAGATGGGGCCCATGATCGAACCCAATCCACCAACGACCACCATGGCGAGAAAGGTGATTGACATGATAAGATGAAAGCTCTCGGGATTGATGAAGCCCAGAATAAAGGCATAGAGGCCTCCTGCAATCCCCGTATAAAAGGCGCTTACCGCAAAGGCGAGGGTCTTGTAATAGGTGAGATTGACTCCCATGGCCTCTGCCGCTATATCGCTATCCCGAATGGCGATGAAGGCCCGTCCCACCCTCGTCTTGATCAACTTCACCGCACCGATTGTCATCAGAACAGCGATGATCATGATCACATAATAATAATGGATATCCTTCATCGGCGTTCCGAAAAGGGAGAGCTTCGGAGCCTGAAGCCCCATCCTTCCCCCAAAGAATTCCATATGTTTGATAATCGTGGTGATCGTCATGCCAAAACCGAGGGTGGCGATGGCGAGGTAGGGGCCTTTCAGGCGAAGGGCTGGAAGTCCCAAAATAAATCCAAAGGCGGATGAGACAAACCCTGCAACGGGAAGGGCAATCCAGAGAGGGAAACTCCACCTCAAGATGAGGATAACAGTGGTGAAGGCTCCCAGGGCAAAGAAGCCAGCATGGCCCATGGATATCTGGCCCGTAAATCCCACGAGGATGTTCAGACCGATGGCCACAATCGCATGGACCGTGATGAGATTAATAATATAGAGTGATAATCCTAAAGGGTGATACTTCTGAATAAGCAGAGGTAAGATTGCTAAAAAGATGAGAAAGAGGATGGACCAGACGAGAATGGTGTTGCTTTTAAAAAGTTCGATATCTTC
>DYHU01000355.1 GCA_020724025.1 Syntrophorhabdus sp.
TTCTTGGAGTTCCGATTGAAGACATAAAGATCTATATTGCGGATACAGCTTTAACTCCATTTGCCGGTACAACTACTGCTACCCGGCAGCTCTATATGTCAGGGAATGCTACGCTCATGGCCGCTCAAGAGGTCCGGAAGATATTGATCAGGAAGGCAGGAGAGATTCTTGGAATTGATCCTGAGAAACTTGACCTGGTGGACCGGGAAGTGGTCGATAAGGAAGGAACCGTGGAAGGTCTTCCTCTTAAAGAGGTGGTGAGGGCCTGTGCCTCTGATGGGCTTCCCCTTTATCATGTTGCTCTCTTTAAGGCTCCCTTCCGGAACGTTGCTTCCTTTGAAAGGATTGAGGGGCAGGTCTTCCCCGATTTTACATTCGGCACCCATGGTGCAGAGGTCGCTGTAGATGAGGAGACAGGGAAGGTGGAGGTGCTGAAGCTTGTCTCCTGTTTTGATGTGGGGAGGGCCATCAATCCATTGAGCGTGGAGGGCCAATTGGAGGGCGGAGCGATCTACGGCATGGGCTATGGTTTGACAGAGGAAGTGATCCTGAATCAAGGGATCACGATGACTCCATCCTTCTCGGAATACCTTCTGCCTACTTCGATGGATGTGCGGGATGTGCGGACAATCCTCATTGAGTCCGGCGATGGCGTCGGGCCTTTTGGAGCAAAAGGCGTGGGAGAGCCATCGGTCTGTTCGGTTGCTCCAGCCATCTGCAATGCGGTCTATGATGCCATCGGAGTGAGGATATATGATTTGCCGCTGACGCCGGAAAAGATCGTCAAGGCGATTAAGGAGCAAAAAGTCCCTCACCCCCCTCCCTCTCCCCACTGGGGAGAGGGCAAGAGTGAGGGGAACTGATGAGTAAAATGGAAAAACCTCAATATCATGCTATTGGCAAACCAGCCATTCGAAAGGATGGAATCGCAAAAGTGACGGGCCAGGAGATCTACACGACCGACGTCGTGCTGCCACGGATGCTTCATGCCCGTGTCCTGCGGAGCCCTTTTCCACATGCCACAATCAAAGCCATCGACACACGCGAAGCCGAGAAGCTCGGGGCTATCTGTATTACGCCAAAGGATGTTCCAGATCTGAGATACGCGGAGCGGATCGTCACCATCCCGTCCAAGACTTTCAAGGACAGGCAGGTGTTGACCAGCACGCCACGGCACGTGGGGGAGGCTATTGCCGCGGTTGCCGCCGAGACGGAAGATCTGGCAGAACAGGCTCTGCGCCTCATCCGCGTCGAATATGAGAGACTCCCGGCGATCTTTGACCCCTTTGAGGCGATGAAAGAAGGGGGTCCTCTCCTTCACCGTACAATCCTTTTTGGACAAGACGAGATCCAGGTCAAAAACAACATCGCCGCCACCCGGGAAATCGTCGAGGGAGATGTTGAAAAGGGGTTCAAAGAGGCGGAGATCATTTTCGAAGAGACATTTGAGACTGGTCGGGTCTACCATGCCCAGATGGAGCCAAAGTCGGTTGTCTGCCAACCGGAAGCGGACGGGGGCATCACGGTGTGGACCACAACACAGACAATCCACAACGTTCGGCAGCTTCTGGGAGATATCTTTCAGATCCCACTCAGCAGGGTCAATGTCAAAAAGGTGGCCCTGGGAGGATCCTTCGGATCAAGCATTCAGATGAATTCAGTCGTTCCCATTGGGGTGGCCCTTGCCCTGAAAGCGAGGCGGCCAGTCAAGATCGTCTCAACCCGCGAAGAGGATATGTACGACCACTGTAAATATCCTTCCTGGATTCAATTAAAACTCGGGGCGAAAAGAGATGGCACTCTCATCGCGGGTCACATGAAGGTGATCGTGGATATAGGCGCCCATAATACACAAGCCTATCCACTCCTGGGATGTATGGCGGGATGGTGGGTTTCTCTTTACCGCATTCCCCATCTCAAGTTTGAAGGCAGGGCAGTCTATACGAATAAAGTTCCCGCCTGTGCGATGCAGGGCTTTGGAAATCCTCAGGTGACCTTTGCGGTCGAATCGATGATGGAGATCCTGGCCGAAAAGCTGGGTATGGATTCCATTGATCTCCGGCTGAAGAATTATGTCGGCCTGGGAGAGACCTTCTGGGGGCAGGGACCCACAGTTAAGTCCATTATCCGGAGTTGCGGCGTCGAAGAGATGCTTCAGAAAGGCGCCGAGCTCATCGGATGGAGAGAGAAAAGAAAAGAGAAAAAAGAGGAAGGGACGATTCGCCGGGGGATCGGGATGGCAAGAGGTTTTCACACCTCAGGAGCAGGAGCGCCCATGCCCGGTGAGGTGATCGACTACTCAGGCAGTATCGTGAAGATCAATGAGGATGGTTCGGTGGATTTCATGACGGCCTTAATGGACCTGGGCGGAGGAACGCTTGATGCCCTGGCAAAGATCGTGGCAGAGGAACTGAAGGTCCCCCTTGACAAGGTTGGCATCTCACCGGTCGATACCCGGACCACGGTCTATGATGTCTGCACCCATGCCACAAGAGGCATCTATTGCGGCGGAGGCGCCCTTCATAAAGTGACGGGCCAGGCCAAGACCAAACTTCTGGAGTTTGCTTCGAGAATTCTTCAAGCTCCCCCGCATACCCTGAAGATGGAGGTGGACGAGGAAGCCGGTCAGGGAATGATCTTTGTGGAGGGTGTGCCAGGCAAAAGGATCTCTGTGGGAGAGGTGGCCAAGACAGCGCAGATCAATAACTGGGGAACGATTGCGGCGGTGGATAGCCTTCGTCAGGTCAACTGCCCGCCCACCTTCAATGCCCAGTTCATCGAGGTCGAGGTCAATACGGAGACCGGAGTGATCAGACCGGTTCGTGCGGTTCTCTGCAGTGATGCTGGGCAGGTGATCAACCCGGATCTGGCAGAAGGGCAGCTCTACGGAGGTCTCTACCGAGGCCTCGGGTATGCCCTTCACGAGGATACTCAATATGATGAAGAGACAGGCGAGCTGAAGAATAAGGGGTTCTTCACGGATTTTAAAATGCTGACCGCGGAGGATATGCCGGAGTCAGAGAATATCCAGACCTATTTCACCCATACCAGTGAGCCGACCGGTCCATTCGGCGCCAAGGGAATCGGCGAGGCCGCCCTTAATCCCACGGCAGCCGCCCTGGTGAATGCGGTCTATGATGCCATCGGAATAAGATTCAAGGAGATTCCAGTTACACCGGAAAAGGTTCTTCAAGCCTTGAAGGAAAAGATATTGCGAAATGCAAATTGTAAAATTAGCAGTTAGCAATGCTAAATTTGCACTGTTAATTTTGCAATGATCATTGAGGTTTTGGAAG
>DYHU01000356.1 GCA_020724025.1 Syntrophorhabdus sp.
AAATGCCCGCAACGGCAGATAACAGAGTGCTTGAGGTTAACAAAAAAGGCATCGCCTTGTAACAATTAAATTTGTTATAATTCATACCAGGAGGTAAACCACAATGGAAATTGCTCCGAGAATTACCATAGACGAAAGGGTTAGATTTGGAAAACCTGTAATAAAGGGAACACGTGTCCCGGTAGACTTAATCCTTGGGAAACTGGCTGGTGGCATGACCTATGAAGAGGTTATGTCTGAATATGATCTTGCAAAGGAAGATATTTTGGCTGCACTGGATTATGCGGCAAAACATTTATCAGAAGAGGAAGTTAGGGCTGTAGGTTGAAATGTTAAAGTTTTTAATTGATGAGGACATGCCACGCTCAACAGCGAAGGTTTTAAAAACCAAAGGTTTTAATGCCTTAGATGTAGATGCACTTCTCATTGAACTTTCAGATAAAAAGATAGATTATGCAGAAGAAGGGCAGATGATTATTCATTTTTCTAAAGATGGAAAACCGGTTCTTCTTGAAATACTCGATGCAAAAGACTTCATACTCCATGAAGAGAGGGGAAACACTATGGCGGAAGCAATAAAAGTTTGGTACGACAAAGAAGGGGATTATCTTGAAGTCCTTTTTGAACGAAAAGCTGGTTATTTTAAAGAGACTGAGAACGATGCAGTGATGGAAAAAGTCGATGACAAAGGAAACGTTATCGGTTTTTCCATATTGAAAGTCAGTGCATTAAAGGAACAAAAACCGCTTTCAATTGAATTGAAGAGACCCGTCGCCTAACATCGGCACAGACGCACAAACATAAATTTATTGGCTTCGTCTGCGCCACACACGTTAGCTTCTCGGATTCAAACTTTTTTTCTCACCCAACTTCTCTCGCCCACCAAGATTGTTAAAATATTGGAATTTCGATCCCTCCTTCGGAGAAGCTCTGGCATGCCATATAGATTGTTCGTCAATAAGGGAGAGGTTCTCAGGATGGGCTTTTAGCCAAAACAAGCACTCCTTCTGCCACGGTCTCTTCACCTACCCTGGCGCGAACCTTTACCTTAGCCAGGTTGGAAAAGATGAGCTGGATTTCTGCTTCTAAAATGACTTGATCACCAGGGATCACCTTTCTCTTTAATCGAAATTCATCAATGCTTGCCAGGAAGGGAACGCCTTTCTCCTCCTTTTCAAAGGATGAATGAAAGGCAATGCCGCCCGTCTGGGCCAGCGCCTCCAGGATGAGAATGGACGGCATGACGGGTTCCCGTGGGAAATGGCCCTGGAGATAGGGTTCATCGATGCTCACATTCTTGAGTGTGACCGCCCTCTTTCCCGGCACGATCTCGAGGACTCGATCGATCATCCGAAAAGGAAAAGAATGAGGCAAGTTTCCCAGAATATCGTCTTTGTTCACCATATTAACCAGTAATGTCAAATGCCAAAGTTCAAATGTCAAATCAAATCCAAAACCCAAATGTTAAAAATTTTAATTTGAACTTTGACATTAATTTGACATTTGGATTTTGAAATTTGAACTTGGTTAGAAGAAAGAAATAACCTTAAAAACTCCCCTCGCGATGCCCATGATGATGAAGATGCCCAGGAAAGAACCGGTCATTAGGAGAAAGGTTCCTTCCATCCTGTTCTTCTTTAGGAAGAAACTGACGATGCTTGCCGAAAGGATTCCGAAACCACGGATGGGAAGGGCAGAAAGTAAGATGAGGCCCACATTTCCCAAAGACATCACCTTCTTAATAATGGATCTCTCATTCAGACTGGAGATAACCTTATCGGTTTTATGGGTCAGCCACCGAACGACAAAAAATCTTTTGCTCGATTGTTCTAACAACGCTCCGTAGACGGGAATCTGGACATAATCATAGGCCAGGGCTAAAGGGACATAGATAAAGACAGACATCTGATTGAAGATGGCAAAGAGCACAGAGAAGGAACGGCCCAGCGTAAAATGGATGAGGGTGAAGAGCAGGATGAGGTGTCCCGGGCTGGTTATCGGTTCCATTCGACTCCCATGAGAATAGAAGAATAACATTCTCCAGGCGAAATTCCCAGGTGGAGGACGGTCCGAACCTCCTGATCCAGTCTTTGATCGATGACATATTTGAGATCGCAAAAAGGATCTGAGAAGAGATAGTTGATCGTTGGCGGGATGAAGCCATGCTCCATGGAGAGAACATTGGCCACCATTCTCATCCCCCCCGATGCAATCGCTTCTCCCATCATGGATTTAATCGAACTGATTGGAATTCGTAAAGCCCCGGAGGAAAAAGTCTCCTTGATCCCTTTTGCCTCCAGCTCATCCAGTAGTTTAGATGAATTCCCGGCACCACTGATATGATCGATCTGTATATCCTCCCTCCCTTTCATGGCCAATTTGATGGATCGCCCTATATCCTTCGGCCTTTCGCCCTGAGAGGACGGACCTACCAAACCATATCCCAAAATATATCCATAAATCTTAGCCCCCCTTGATCGGGCATGGTCTTCCCTCTCGATCGCCAATATCCCTGCTCCTTCTCCCAGGATCAGACCATTTCTCATCTGATCATAGGGACAGGACCTTTCTCCATGCCCAGCATCCGTTGCCAGGAGACGAAGACCGGAAAAACCCCGAAAGAGGAACTCGCTCAGCTCATCGACTCCGCCTGTCAGGATGAGGTCTGCTCTTCCGTTCTGAACTTGATCGCAGGCAAAGTGGAGGGCCGCTTCGGCCGTGCAGAAAGATTGAACCAGAGTGCAATTCACACCTCGAATTCCAAGTTCGATGGAGACATGGCTGGAGGCAGCATTGGGAACGGTGTTCGGAAAGAGTATGGGATTTAAGTCGAGAAATCCTTTCAGGACCTGGCTCCGGTGAAACTCCTCAGAACTCGAGAGTCCACAGAAACCGGAACCCAGGACCACTCCCACCCTTGAGTTATTCTCCTGGGTCACGGAGAATTGACCATCTGCCAATGCCAATTTTGATGCGGCAATGGCAAACTGGCTGGCTCGATCGAGGCGTCTGATCCTGCCCGCAGGGATGAAATCTTTGGGATGGAAGTTCTGGACCATCCCGGCCTTTTTAGAACGGGAAAAATGGGTATCAAAGGCCTTGATCTCCTCGATGCCTGACTTCCCAGCCTTTAAGGAGGAGAGGAATTCTTCCTTCCCGATTCCGATCGGAGAAACGACTCCAACCCCAGTGATGCATAAGCGATTATTCATAGACCTTTTCTTCTTCTCCTTCGAGGTCTCCTGCATCACCCTCCACATCTCTCGATTGACCGA
>DYHU01000357.1 GCA_020724025.1 Syntrophorhabdus sp.
GGAGCATACCCATACCAGGTCGCTCCCTCCTCCCTCTCCTCCAGAGCCAATGCCTTCGTGGGACAGACATCCACACAGATGGGATACTCCATGTTCCGGCAGCGGTCGCATTTTACAGCGACATGGATCGAGGGCGATGGGGCAATAATTCCAAAGGGACATACCATCACACACATCCAGCACGCAATGCAGGTCGGCTCATAGACATAGACCAGCCCTGTTGCCGGGTCTCTGCGCATCGTTCCATTGGGACAGGCGTCAATACAAGGGGCCACTTCACAATGGCGACAATGAAGGGGGAAGTTGTTCCCCTCCACATAAACCCGGGGGACAGGCTGTGGTTTCTCATGAATGGCGTTATTCAGTTCCTTCCTCTCGGAGCCAATCTCAATTCCACACCAGAGATCACAGGTATGACATTGTGTACATCTTTCTGGATCCACTTTGATCACTTTCATCTTACCCTCCTAAAGTCTTGGTGCCAACGGCCGCTGGCTAAGTTCTCTGTATTCAACTTCTTTAAATTTCCCCGCATTTTGCTTCATCAATGGCAATAGGTCAGCAAAATTGAGCCTGTCGCTCAATAAAAAGGGAACATAGTTTGATACATTTACCTTCTTCTTCAAAAGAGTGGCCAAGATCCCTGCCTTTTGAACCTGACCGACCAGAATCGCTCCAACGATACGCCCATCCTTTAGGACAAGCTTCCGATAAGTATTTTCCGTCTTCTTCTGGAACTGTTGGAATCCATTCCCATCTATACGGGTGATTCCCATTGAAATCACAGGCAGCCCATAAAAGTCGAGTGAATTCATCCGGAAAGATCCCTCATATTTGGCTTTTTCCCCGGCCATGTTCAAACCTGCCACACGGCCTTGTTCAAAAGCGCAGGGCCAGATAGCATTGACACTCATCCTTCCGGTGGTCAGGTCATAAGTCTCTGCCACATCCCCAGCCACGTAAATATCTGGCACATTGGTCATCATGGTCTCATCTGCAACAATCCCCTCATTGACTTTGATCTGAGTGGATGAGAGGAAATCGACATTGGGCTGGACACCTTTACCAATGATAACGAGTTGGCAATTGATTCGCTCTCCATCATCGAGGATGATCCCCTCAACGGATTCTTTCCCTACGATCTCAACGGCATCTCGGCCAGTCCGGATATCAATTCCATGCTCGCGCATCGTTCCCTGGATCATTTCTGCTGATTCCCTGTCTAACATCTGAGAAAGGACGTGACTGGATTTGACAATGATCTTCACCTTTACTCCACGAACCGAAAGGGCATAACCCGTCCTCAAGCCAATCAGCCCTCCCCCCAATACGCACGCTGTTTTTATTTCCTCTACACGATTGACGATTTCCTGAGCGTGATCGATATTTCTCATGACCACTACGCCCTTTTTATCTTTCCCCGGGATGTCTAATATCTTTGGGGAGGAACCCGTAGCGATCAGTAATCGGTCAAAAGGATACTCCCTCGCATCTTCCATTCTGATGGATTTTGACTCGGGCAAGACCTTCTCGACCCTCTGGCCCAGATGAGCCTTCACTCTATTTTCTGAGAAGAACTCCAGGGGCCTGAAATGTAACTCTTCCTTTGTAATGGCTCCAGCAATATAGTAACTCAGTAAAACCCGCGAGTAGAAGGGAGTCCCTTCACTGCTGAACAATTCGATGGGGGATGTCTGATCGACAGACCGGATAGCCTCGACGGCGCTGATCCCTGCAGCGCTTCCTCCAATAATGATGTATCGCATTTTTCACTCCTTCCTCATCCCCTCACCCTCCCCTCTCCCCGGCTGGGGAGAGGGATAGGGTGAGGGGCCGATTGTATCAATACCGGTTGATCACATATAGCGGCAACATCTCCTTCAATATCTGTTTCCCTCGAGTCAAGTTAAAATTGCCACAGGTGCAACATTTGGCCATCTCCACAGCTACCTCATCCAGGGTCCAACGACCCCGTTTGATGTCCCGGATCAGCTTCCCCACCAGGTCATTGGCGATCATGGCATGGCCACACATCGTTGTGATCTTCAAGACATCAAAATCGGGCAGCTTCTCGGTCTGACCCCATGTGCCCATGGAATACTCGACCGTGTGGATACGACCTAGGCCCGCTTCATACATCATTTCCTGGACGATATCGGTGACGCCTGAAACCGTAATGGAGATTCCGGGCCTCTTCTCCTTCAATTCCTTCAACAAGGCCACCACCTTTTCCCGGCTATCATAGGTCACCTGAACGATGGTGCCATCCGTCACGCGATCCAGGATATCCTCAATGGTGGTGTTATAAATGTTACCTGTCTTCATATCGCCTTCATTGATCGGCCCGTGCGTATAGGCGATTCGCAAATATTCTCGTGTCTTGGGTGCAGACCCCTTTTTATTGATGCCGGTGGCTGGGCAACCAAGCACCACAAAATCATCCTTAAGGCTCTCCCTGTCACCTCTTCGATGTAAGCTATGTGTCATGGCTTTTCTCCTTTGTTTCCACTATTTATAGAATTTAAAGGCCGGCTCTCCCAGCCCTACATTATTTTTACTGTTGATGGAATACCAATACCCCAATTTTTTCAAGATGGGAAGGATGGGGATTTCCCCCTTCGGAGGAACCTTCGAGATGATTTCCACGGTAAAGACTGTTTTCACTTTCTCTGCAACCCTCTTCACTGCCTCCAGCACCTCAGGAAGATTCTCCAATTTACATTTTCCTTCAATGATGGCGGAAACCGTCCTTTCATTGAGAACATCTTCCCGAAGCTTTCCTGTTTTCTTGTCCGCCATAAATTGGGTGACTGGGTTTTCCTCGGCAAACCCATACCCTAAAGGAGACAAGGCCATAGCTACCACCTCTACATCTCTAAAGTAGGCTCCTACCCCTGGCCTCCCTAACTCAATGCCAACACCAACTTCCCCAGGACGAAATCGGCCTGACACATCATTGGTCTTCATCTCCTCGGTCCCACGACCCGGAACCTGAGACCCCTTATACTCGGTGAGAGGATTGCTCAAAATTGCCCGAACCTCTCGGGGCCACGGCTCCGCGGGTTGGTAAAGGGCATTGACGGGACAAATCTTTGCGCGATAACACATTCCACAGTCAGTGCACTTATCCTGATCAATCTCAATATACACCCTGCCGGGAATCTTCTCGTGTAAACGGAGAATCTGTATCTTCCCCATCGGGCAATAGGGAAAACACCTCTTACAACCGATGCATCGACCATCATGAACCTTCATAAAAGACCTCCTTTTA
>DYHU01000054.1:0-7482 GCA_020724025.1 Syntrophorhabdus sp.
CGGATCGTTCCCACATAGTGGGCGGTGAGTTGGCGCTCACGGACTATTGGATTGCTATAATCGGGGAGAAGCATCGGTGCTACTCGATCGGTGATGATCCCTGCCTCTTCCAACTCTTTGTGATATCTTCTTACATGGTCCAAGGTCAGTTTGCTTTCTTTCGTTTTCTCTTTCACATAGAGTGATGCACTTGCTCCTGCAATTCTACCGAAGACACAGACATCAAGAAGGGAGTTTCCCATGAGCCGGTTTTCACCGTGGACTCCTCCTGAAACCTCGCCCGCAGCAAAAAATCCCGGGATGGATGTCTCACAACGGCTGTTATACTCCAACCCCCCATTCTGGTAATGGAGGGTTGGGTAAACAAGCATAGGCTCCTTTGAAATATCAATCCCAAATCGTTTAAACAGGATAAATTTCCCCGGGAATTCTCTCCTGACAGCTCCTTCTCCCATAAGGATGTCAATCATCGGGGAGTCCAGCCAGATGCCTAACTTTCCGGTAGATGTCGGAACCCCTTTCCCAATTTCCGTGCACTCCCGGATAAAACATGCCGATTCCACATCTCTCGGTTCCCGCTCATTGACGAATTGCTCTCCATCAATGTTGAGCACATTGGCTCCCGCTCCTCTGAACTTTTCTGTGATCAGGAGACCCTCCGCCTGCTCCGGAAAGACAGCACCCGTTGGGTGGTACTGGACCGTATGGAGGAAACATAAATGCACACCCGCCCGATAACCCAAGATCAGGCCATCTCCAGTGGCTCCATAATGGTTGGTGGTCATGAATCCCCGAATATGCAGTCTCCCCGAACCTCCTGTGGCCATGATCACTGCTTTGGCTTTGACGATGAAGTATTCCTCTGTTTCCAGATTATAAAGAACTGCACCTGCGCAATGGCCGTGCTCATTCAAAATCAGTTCCACGGCGGGAGAAAACTCGAGGACCTTAATATGCTCTGCGCGGTTTCTCGCTTCATCTCTCAGGGTCCTCATAATCTCGGCCCCTGTGATATCCGCCGCATAATGCATCCGCTTCCGACAGGTCCCGCCGCCATGAAGTGCCTTGAGTTGTCCATCCGGAAATTTTGTGAACATACAACCAAGGCTTTCCAACCAGACCAGCGCCCTGGGAGCCTCTGTCACAAGAGTATAGACAAGTTCCGCCACATTCTTAAAATGACCTCCCCCTAAAACATCGAGGTAATGGTAATAGGGAGAGTCCTTCGTCCCTTTGGTGGCTCCTTGGATACCCCCCTCTGCCATCATCGTGTTAGCATCGCCATGCCTCAATTTAGTGGCGATCAGAACCTTGACTCCATTTTCCTGCGCGGTTAAAGCAGCGGCTGTCCCTGCACCTCCTCCACCGAGAATAAGGACATCGGTTTCATAAGCAACCTTATTCAAATCAATCAAATCAGGGTTGACCCTGCTTTTGGCTTCGATAAGATTAACAATTTCCGGGGAGATCGCATAACCCTTATTGGGTCCTACACGAATCTCCTTTCTCGAACCCTCTTTAAAATCAGGATGGTACTTTTTTAGCCGTTCCTCCCTTTCTTTCAAAGAAAGTAGGGGGAACTCTTCTCCTCTTCTCTTCGTTTCAACCCTGGCAGGCCGGGTCGCCTCAACCCTTTTGATCAACTCCTTCAACTCACTCGTATATGGCATAAAAGCCTCCAAAACCTAATTACGTGTCCGTGTCCGTGATTCTTGTCCGTTTCTTAAATTCCCATTTCCTATTTCCCATTTCTCATTTAGAGAAATGCTTTATCCTTTGGCGTCCAATCTTCATCGGCCTGTTCAGGCTCGATCTCTCTTGTGCTATAGAGGTTTTTCAAGGTTTCCTCATCGGTGTCCATCAACTGACGGAGCATCTGTTCATATTTCCCCTTCTCAACTTCTTTGATCATCGAGGCCAGATGTTCCGCTCTGGGCACGATGTACTTCCCGTATAGCCGCCTGCCCAGGACGGCGATGTTATATTGACAGATCTCTGCGGGGCACCTTGAGGTACAGAGACCGCACATCACACAGTCAAAAGAGAGCTCGGCAAGTCGTGTGATATCCCCTCTCATTCCCGCAGCGATATAATCCATCACCTCAATATCCATCGGGCAGGACTTGGTGCAGGTATTACACTGGAGACACCGGAGGAGTTCAGGATAATGTTTGACCAGTGTCTCGATCGCAGGTTTGACCTTCTCTATGTCATAGACGCTCTTGGTAGCCGGAAAAAAGGGGATCTGGGTAAGATACATGTTGGGCTGGACAACGGTCTGACAGGCCAGCCCCACTTCGATCTTATAGCTTCCCGGAAATCGGTAGACTGTCCCGCAGGCCCCGCATATCCCTCCACGGCATCCGCATCCCCGGATCAGTTGATATCCGGCATATTCCATCGCCTTCTGAATGGTGAAAGAAGCGGGAACCTCATACCTCTTTCCCATGATGAAGATAGGAACTATGTCATCTCTCTTTTTCTCTTCTACTTCCATTGAATCCTCCTGCCGTCAACGACAAATGCCGACACTACATTTTACTCTTGGAATAATGGAACGGTGGAATATTGGAATTTTGGGTTTTTCAAATCTTTTAAAACCATTATTCCATTATTCCATCATTCCATGATTCTTTTCAAAGGGCTCCTGATTCGATCTTCAGTTCATCTTCCTTGAAGGTGGCCACAGGGGGCACCTCATTGACATCTCTTCCGGGAACATAGTTGAACATCTTCTGGATCTTATCTCCCACACTCCGGAAAAGAGTGGCGACCGGCAACCGGCTCGGACAGGCGCTGTCACAGAGCCCGCAACCAATACAGGAGGTGACCATATGGGACATCCGGATGAGGTGAAAGATGAGGGTATCGGTGGGCATCCGGATCCCCCCCTTCCGGTCCGCCCATCTTAAGAGCTGATCTCCCTCATGCTCGAAGACGGCAGTCCTGAAGACACACTCCTTGCAATAACAGATTGGACAGGCCACCATGCAGTTGTGGCATCGAATACAGGTTGAGAATCGGTCTAAGAAGGACTGGAGGTCTTTGACCCCTCCGCTGAATTCTTTAAAAGCGGCATCCCTCTTCTTCGTCCTCTCCGCAACCACCTTGCCCACGACTTCGTTTCTCGATGAAGGTTCATTTCCCGAAAAGGAGAGGATCCCTTTCTCTTCGAGCTCTTTTTCCAATTTTTCTCCTATCTCAAGTCCGACCCCTTCATCCGTTTTATACCCGAAGAGTTTGAGATGAATATCCGCCTTCGGAACAGGATATTCACACATCTGGCAGGCAGGCCGGAAAGTATATCCCTGCGGAGGAACCACTTCTCCCCTCTCCATTCCTTTGAGAATCTCTCCTGTCAGTTTCTCGCCTTCTTTTCCCTCCTGTATCATCTTTGGATAGTCGGAGACCTCAAACGTCCCCGGACAGTCGACGCCAATGAGAAAGAGATTGTCCAGTTTGACCTGAAGAAATTTGGCCAGCTCCACAATGGCCCTGATCTCGCAGGCTTTCAATACGGCGGCCACTCGCTTGTTTAAATTCTTTATGGAGAGATGGGAGGCAACTTTTGCGGATTGAACCGGCATGGTAAGGGAAAGGGCGCAGGCGCCATCCATCTTATCAGGATCATGGATCAAGGTCTGAGCAAACCCATCTCCGGAAGGAAGCTTCTTGGGTATGAGGAGGGCTTCTATGACTCCCTTTTCTAAGAGCGATTTAAGAAAACCTTTGATGGCCTCTTCTGTCTTTCCCTCTGAAACTTTAATCGCTGAATGCTTCGCCATGTCGATGTTTCTCCTTTCCCTATGATAAAATCACTCTCAAAATCTCCTCCCCCCCCTTGTGGGGGAGGATTAAGGTGGGGGGCGTTCATCGTTTTCACCCCCACCCTCGCCCTCCCCCATCAAGGGGGAGGGAAAGCGAGGATTATGCATTCCATAACTGTTTCATTGGATTGGGTCCCATCTTCTTCAACTCATCGGTCATCTTTGTCACCGTATCGGCGAAAAGTTTTCCTTCACTGGCGCTGATCCATTTCAACCAGATGCGATCTTCGGTAAACCCCATCTGGTTAAGAATGGACTTCAGAATGGCCACCCTTCTTCGAGCCTTATAATTTCCGGTCTGGTAATGGCAGTCTCCGGGGTGGCATCCTCCGATCAAGACGCCATCCGCACCGTCGATCAGGGCCTTGAGCACATAAATTGAATCGACCGCTCCAGAGCACATCAGATGGATGACGCGGATACTGGGAGGGTACTGCTGCCGGGTTGTCCCTGCAAGATCCGCTCCGGTATAGGTGCACCAGTGACAAAGAAAGGCAACGATCCTCGGTTCAAATTCTGCCATATTAAACCTCCTCGTTTAAGGATCTCTCCGTTTGAGGATCGCTTCGCTTAAGGTTAGAGGCAAAATCTTAAGCATCAAACCTCAAGGTCGAAACGACCGCTCCTCAAACCTCTATCGTTTTCAATCGATGGCCGCATTGAGAACGGTCAGATTTAATCCTTTTTCAAAATTCCTTTGTTGTGAGGCCGCATTCCGACAGGCGACGACACAATTTCCACAGCCCTGGCAGAGCGCATCCACCACCTCTGCTTTCACTTCCTCTTCATTGAGCACCCTCGCACCATAGGGACAGGCCGTCACACAGAGCCCGCACCCGCAGCAGAGCCTTTTGATCACATAGGCTAAATAGGCTTTTTCCTCCACTGCATCCCTCGAAAGGAGGGCTCCTGCCCGGGCAGCCGCTCCATTTCCCTGGGAGATGGTGTCCTCTATAAAATTGGGCGAATGGCAGAGGCCGCAGAAGAATTTCCCCCGGTCCACCGAATCGAGGGGGGCGGATTTTGGATTGGCCTCCATAAAGAAACTATCCGGGTTTAGATCGACATCAAAGATCTTCGCCAGGTCCCGGTTATCATTGGGTTCGACACCGGCGCTGAGGATGATTCGATCCGCAGGAAGAGTTACCTGACTTCCCATCGCAGGATCAAAGATTGAGACACGAAGCCGGCCATTCTTAAGGGTCACCCTCGGCTTCTTCTCCAGATCGTATCGGATGAAAATCACTCCCTTGCCCCTGGCCTCATGATAATAGGTCTCATAAAATCCATACGTCCTCACATCCCGGTAGAGGACATAGATATTGATATGAGGGTTTTGTTCTTTTAATCTGAGCGCATTCTTTACCGCATGGCCACAGCAGATACGACTGCAATAAGGATGTTCCTCATCCCTTGACCCCACACACTGGATCATGACCGCTGAACGGACCTCCTTCAATCCCTCTGCGTTGAGGTGAATCATCTTTTCCAGTTGTCTCTGCGTGATGATCCGGGGGTCTTCTCCGTAGAGATATTCTTTGGGAGTCACTTCCCTTCCGCCGGTGGCCAGGATGAGCGCTCCATGGTCAAGAGCCTCCTCTCCGTCCGGACGGCGGATTTTCGTTTGGTAATGGCCGTTCCTCTTTTCAAAACTGATGATCTCCGTCTCGAAATAGGGATGGATGGAAGGATGGCCCTTCACTTCTTGAATGAGATCCTGTAAAAGGGCCTGGGGATTTGATCCCTTCAAAGTATAGAAGGATTCTCTCAGATTTCCTCCGAGCTCCTTCTCCTTCTCGATCAGATAGACCTCGTAACCCTGTTCGGCCAGCCTCAGGGAAGCGGTCATACCCGCCACCCCTCCGCCCACAACCAATCCCCTCTTCTCAACCCTCTGGCTCCCTTTCCGGATGGGTTGAATCCTTCTCGCCCTCTCCACGGCCATCCTGATGATAGCCATTGCCTTCTCCGTAGCCAATTTCAAAAGATCTCTATGGACAAAGGCGCACTGCTCCCGGATATTGGCATATTCGATGAGATAGGGATTAAAACCCATCCCCTTTGCCATCTCCTCCATCGTTTTTCGAATCTCTCGATGGGAGCAACCTGCAATCACGATCCGGTTGATCCCGTGTTCTCCTATCTTCATCTTGATCTGATTGAGATCTTCAGGAAGGCAGGCCAAACCCATCTCTTCCACATGGGAGACCTCTCTTAGCTGTCTTGTCCCCTCGATCAGTTCAGAAATGGAGAGGCTTTCCTTCAATTCTCCGCCGCAGTGGCAGATGAAGACCCCGATCTTCGGAATTTCTTCGGCCAGAGCTCCCTCCGCAGGATATTCTTTCTTTGAAGTTGAGAGGGAATTCGGATTAAGAAACGAAGCGGCTGCTGCCGCCGCACTTGAGCCTTCGACCACTGTCTCCGGGATATCCCTAGGCCCCCGAAATGCCCCTCCGACAAAAATCCCATTGACCGAAGTCTGCCCGGGACGAAACTCATCAGTCTCACAAAAACCCTGTCGATTTAACCGGAGGCCCATTCCTCCGGCCAAATCTTTAATGTTCTGGGGAGGAGTGAACCCCACGGAGAGAATGACGCTATCGAACTCCTTCTCCTCAAAGGTTCCATCCTCTTTCAAATAGGTGATGAGAAGATTCTTCGTTTGCTGAAGCTCCTTCACTGAGGAGATGGCGCTTCGAATATATTCAATCCCGTATTCGGTCTTCGCCCTCTCATAATACCGCTCGTAATCCTTTCCCATGGGCCGGATGTCCATATAAAAGAAGGTGACGTTCAAGCCTGGAGCCCTCTCTTTGGCGATCATGGCCTGCTTGGTGGCATACATGCAGCAGATCGTGGAGCAGTGGTCCTGACCGCAGGAGGGGTCTCTCGAGCCCACGCACTGGATGAAGGCGATCCTCTCCATCTTCTTTCCGTCGGAGACCCGGACCGGAAATCCCTGCGTGGGGCTTGATGTGGAGATGAGCCTTTCAAACTGGATGCTGGTCAACACATTCTCGTACCGGCCAAAACCGTACTCCCCTTTCTTCTGCGCCCAGAAAGGTTCAAATCCAAATCCAAGGACAATGGCTCCCGCCCCGATCTCCTCCTCTTCTTCCTTCATGTCGAGATCGATCGCGCCCGGAGCGCAGACCTTCACGCATTCTCCGCATCGAATGCAGGTCTTGGGGTCGATCACAAGACTATGGGGGATGGCCTGAGGATAGGGAAGATAGATCGCTTTTCTCTTCTCCAGGCCGCCTCCGAATTCCCTCTCCACCTCCACCGGACAGACTTTGATGCAGGCTTCGCAGAGGGTGCACCGTTTCGGGTCCACACATCGGGGTTTGCGGACGATGGAGACCTTGAAATCCCCTCCTGTCCCTTCCACCTTTTTCACTTCCGAATAGGGCAACAGTTCGATATTGTCGTGAAGATGACACTCATAGATCGGGCAGAAAGCAGGAGGGGTGGGGCTCATAAAACAGACGCCGCACGAATTCGTAGGAAAGGTCTTATCGAGGAGCGGGAAATAGCCTCCGATGGCCGGTCCCTGTTCCATGAGAAAAACCTTCCTCCCCATTTCTGCCAGGAGCAGTGCGGACTGCATTCCCGCAATCCCAGCGCCGATCACCAATGCCGATCCTTTGTCACC